>CAWUOF010000119.1:0-9622 GCA_963923765.1 uncultured bacterium
AAATTTTATTTTTGGATTGCGAGTTGGTGGGTACATTATACACCTCTATATTTTAGAATAAATATATTAGTTTTTTTCCTTCATTTTTACCAGATGTTGAGTAGATATTTTATCAAATTAGAATAATATTTTGGCTTAAATTTGACTGAAACCCAAGATTTATAATTTTTAGTTGGTTTAAGTAAAGAAACCCAAGCCAGCTACCTATAATTATAATTATCCCCAATATTATACAAAACTACACAAAGAGATAAATAATATAGAAAATTTTATTAGACTAACAGAAGCTAGAAATAATATTAGTTTTTTCTAACTTCTGTTGTATGTATGGTAAATCATTCAGCTATTGTTTACTAAACTACAGCTTCCACTAAAGAAGGTTGTTCCAAGAAAAGTTCCCCAGCCGGATCATCATATCCATATAATTCGGAATAACGACCCCAATCTGTGGCTGTTTTTAATTGGCGTTGAGCTTCTTCGGGGCTAAAGTGATTTTCCAGAATATCTAAAATTAATTCTTCTGGAATGCGTTGATTTCGTTTAGCTATCAATAGACGATAAATTTGTTGCACTAAGCGAATGTGGGTTAATAATTGTTTACGAACGATTTCTTTGCGATCGTCTATGTGACCTTCGATAAATTGCAGCCCAGTAGCAGTCAGACTAATATCACCTTCAGCAATTTGGATAAAATCAATTAATTTCGCACCTTCTACAATGGGTAGAATTTCATCTACTTCTAATTGCAATTCCTGGGCAAGACGATATAAATCTTTTTCATGGCGATCTTCTAATAATTCTAAAAGACCTGCAATAGAACCAATCCGAACATGGGGTAAAGATTGATATTTTTGAGCCGTAGGAGGTTTGGTCGGCTGAGATACAGAGGTTTTTGGTTCTTCCTCCTCTTCATAACTTAAATCGGGGTTAGTGAGGATTTTATATACTTGGTCTACCAATGCTTGAAAGTTCGGACTTTTGCGATCGCGATAGTGGGGTAAAGTTACCGACAGTTCAGCCCTTACCCGTCCCGGATTACGTCCTAAAACTATAATTCGGTCAGCTAAAATTACTGCCTCTTCAATACCATGAGTAACAATTAAAATTGCTTGAGTTGGTATGCGGCGTTCCATCCATAAATCTAACAATTCTAAGCGCAAGTTTTCTGCTGTTAATACATCTAAAGCAGAAAAAGGTTCATCCATACATAATAATTCTGGTTCTACTGCTAAAGCCCTGGCAAAACCTACCCTTTGCCGCATTCCTCCTGATAATTCTTTGGGATAGGCATTTTCAAAACCATCTAAACCGATAATATCAATCATTCTTAAGGCTTTTTGGCGGCGAGAATCAGGCGGTTCTCCCTTAGCTTTTAATCCTAATTCCACATTTTCTAATACGGTTAACCAAGGATACAAAGCGAAGTTTTGAAAGACTATAGCAACACCAGGATTTAAACCAAATAAAGGACGATTATGATAGAGAACTTCACCAGAAGTAGGGCGATTTAAACCAGCGATCGTTCGCATTAAAGTAGATTTTCCCGAACCAGACGGACCTAATAAGGCAACTATTTCACCAGGGCGTAATTCTAAATTAATATTTTCCAGAATAGTAATTTGTTGACCGTTAGGTTGTTGATAAGCTTTCCTAACGTCTTTTAAAGTAATAATCCGTTCAGTTAATGCGGGTGTTTTTACAACCATAATTTTGACTTCCTTTTGCGGATTTTTTGCGGATTTCTGTTATATCCCATGCCAGATTACGTCCCAGCATTGGGATTGAAGATTTGCAATAAAATTAGTTTTTTAGTTGTTCAACTTGGCTTGATTTTGCCTAGCCCAAGCTAGAAAATACCCACTAGGTTAATACTATCCATTACTTTAAAATGGGTAGTAACAAAGATGTGATTACTATATGGCAATCGGGGTTGAATAGGTGGAAAGTAGGATTTGCACCTAAAATAGTAGCGATCTACTGTACAAAAAAACAAGTAATTTGCTTTTTAGCTAGGCTGCTATTCCTTAGCTAAACATTGGGCAATTTTAGTAAAAAAGGTGCCTTGAGGGAAAATTACGCCAAAATGCTGAACGAAGCACAAGGTTAAATCATACCTGCTTAGGGAACTTGCGATCGCCCTAATTGGGGTAATTTTCCCCTAAACCTGGACGATCGGGCATTAAATAAGTATTTATGCTTGGTCACTTCCGCCCCTCCTCAACTCGTCCGAGATAAGTTGCTGCATCTAGTGTATCGGTTAAATTCCTGAAAATTTAAAAATTAAGATATTTTTTCAGCTTTGTTTTACCCAACAAAATTAATTTTTTTCCCCTTTTTAACATGGGTACAATTCCAAGTATGTCAAGTTAAGTTTTACAAACATAAAAACCTTAACCTTAATATAACCTATTGGGTCATTTTTGAGATAACAACACCCTATTTACTTAATAAAATTAAATGAGTAGGAGATAAATAAACATACCAAGGAAAAGAACGAGTTTTAAGATATTGCCATTTTTCTTTATACACTTCTGCTTGTAAATGATAATCTTGATAATTATGGTTAATATCTAAACTCAAATACAAAGTTACTCGGTGTTGCGTTTCACTTTTTTTTACTAACCAACAGGGAAAAGTATTTTTATTTTCAGGTATTTCTGGAAAATTTAAATGATGGGCACGAATACCAATATAGGTGAATTCCGGAAAAATTGGTTCAATAATTTCTAAGACACATTCTCCCCAGTCAATAGCTGCTATTGTTTGGGAATTAATTATTTTAATCCTAGAAAAATTTTTGCATTCGGTTAATTGAGCAACAGTATAATTAGGAGGATGTTCAAAAATATCTTGTTTACTACCAAAGGCAATATTTTTTCCTTGAGAAATTACTAAAATATTCTCACAAACTCGATAAGCTTCTTCTAATTTATGGGTAACAAATAAAGTAATTCCTTGATAATTTTCTAACACTTCTATTAATAATTGTTCAATTTGATTCCGTAAATAATTATCCAAAGCCGCCAGAGGTTCATCTAATAATAATATCTCCGGATTAATAATTAAAGCACGAGCTAAAGCTACCCGTTGTTGTTGACCGCCAGATAGTTGATGGGGATAATGTTTATCTAATCCTTTTAACTGGAATAATTCTAAATAATAATCAATGCGTTGTTTTCGTTCTGTTTGGGGTAATTGTTGCAGTCCAAAACCTATATTATCAGTGACTCTAAGATGGGGAAATAAAGCATAATTTTGAAAAACTAAACCGATGCGGCGTTGACTAGGAGGAATATTAATTTTTTTTTCTGCATCAAAAAGAATCTGATTATTTAAAATAATTTTACCTTTATCTGGGGTTTCTAAACCTGCTATACATCTTAATGTCATACTTTTTCCCGAACCTGAACCGCCTAATATTCCTAAAGGTTTTCTATCGGTATTAAAGTTAACTTTTAAGGTAAAATTCGATAATTTATTCTCGATATTTACCCAGATTTGTGTCGATTTATAATTATTTGATAATGTCTTTTTTTCTATTTTTTGCGCGAAAAAAAATAATTTTAAAAACTCCTCAAGTCTTAATTTTCGATTAATAATTAACAAGTATTTATTAAAACTTACCATTAAATAAACAATAATTAGATTTTGATTAATTGTGGTAAAATCTAAAAAGTAATCAATAATAAAAATAGCTAGAATAGCAATAAATACTAAAATTACTACCCAAAGTAAGGCTATATCCATTCTACCAGATTCCGCAGCTAAAAAAATCGCGATCGGCATGGTTTCCGTTTGACCCCGAATACTTCCCGCTAACATTAAAGTCGCCCCAAATTCTCCTAATGCTCTCGCAAAGGCTAAAACTGTTCCTGTTAAAATCCCTGGTAGTGATAATGGTAATAAAATCTGTATAAAAATCCTATTTTCTGATGCCCCTAAAGTTCTTCCACAGTCAATTAAATTAGAATTTACCTGTTTAAAAGCTGATAATACTGTTTTATACATTAAGGGAAAAGCCACTACTGTTGCAGCGATAACAGTAGCATACCAAGTAAAAATAATGGTTATATTAAATTGTTCTAAAATTTTACCTATCCAGCCATTTTTACCCAGTAATAATAATAACAATAATCCTAATACTGTGGGAGGTAATACAATCGGTAATGTTAAAATCCCATCAATAATGACTTTATATTTACCATGATAATTAAACATCCATTTTGCTAAGAAAATCCCGATAAAAAAAGCAAGAATTGTCGCGCAAAAAGAGGTTTTTAAAGAAATCCAAAGTGGAGAAATATCTAAGTCCATTGTACCAAATACGCCAGGGCGGTTTATGCAGTTGATGGATTTTATAATAGTTGACAGATAATTATTATAAATCCGCCATTGCCTTTAATATTATTATAGGGGTTTTAATTTATTGATGAAATTGGGGCAGGTTTATTTATATTATTTGTTAGTACCATAATTTATCCCATAACCCAACCTTACAATATTATTAATTAATATTAATATTTTTAACGATTTTTATATTTTTTTATTCTATATTTACCAATATCAAATGTACTGAAATTATTTAATAATGTTAAACCCATAACTTTCTAAAATTTTTTGTGATTTTTCTTGAAAAATAAACTGCATAAAAGCTTTAGCCGCATCAGGATTTTTAGTATTTTTTAAAATAGCTATTGGATAAATAATTTGCGTATGAGAATCAGGGTAAGCTGTAGCCACTACGGTAACTTTATTTGATAATTTAGCATCAGTAGCATAGACAATACCAGCATCAACATTACCGGTTTCCACATAGGTTAAAGCTTGACGAACATTATTAGCAAAAACTAATTTTGAGGAGAGGAAATTATATAAACCTAAATTGGTGAGAATTTCTTGGGCATATTGTCCTGCTGGAACGCTACCAGGTTCTCCAATGACAATTTTATTAATATCAGGACTATTTAATTTGGCAAAGCTAGAAATTCCTGTTTTTCCTTGAGGTATAATTAAAACCATTTGATTTCCAACTAGGGGTTTTTCTGTATTTTCCATTAATAAATTTTTAGTTTTTAATACTTGCATTTGTTTAGGAGAAGCGGAGATAAAAATATCAATAGGTGCGCCTTGTTCGATTTGTTGTTGTAAAGAACCAGAAGCACCAAAATTATAGGTGATTTTAATATTAGGTTCGGTGGAATTATATGCGGTAGCGATCGCATTTAGGGCATCTTTTAAACTAACTGCTGCTGAAATAGTTAAGTTAATAGAAACTGATTTTTGCGGCTGAATTGTGGTAGCAGTACAAGCAGATAATAATCCTAATCCAGTATAAAAAATAAATTTTCTTCTTGAAGAAACCATCATTTTTTTTCTATTTGTTGGGAAAGCATTAAATTTTATTAGGTTTTAATAAAAGTCTAAAAAATTAACATATCAATATCTTTTGAGCAAATTTAAAATAATTCTTGGGTAATTGTAGATAACCAGATATTAATAATTATTAATTAAATTACCCAAAATGTAGCCAAAAATCGGATAATCTTAATAAATATGGAAAAATGGGCAATGTCCAGCCTGGATTTTTGGCGATCGCTATAATTGGCTAATATTTTTTCGATCGAATTCTGAAAAAAAATACTGATTAACAACAGACATTTATAATGGTTAAGCCAGTATTACACTGTAAACTGACCAAGGTAGGGTTGGCCCTAAAATCAGGGACATAAAAAATTAAATTTTTTCGCAACCCATCCGGAAAAAATCGATCGTTCAATTGTGCCATTATTTATTCATCAGTCCTGTTTTTTGTTATGCGAACTTACTATTGCGGGCAACTCGGAAGCGAAAATATTGAGGAAAAAGTTACTTTATGCGGATGGGTTGACCGACGCCGCGATCATGGGGGCGTGATTTTTTTGGATTTACGCGATCGCACTGGAGTTGTACAAATAGTTAGCGATCCTGTTCGCACTCCTGCTTCCTATGAATTAGCAGAAAAGCTGCGAAACGAATATGTAGTAAAAATTATCGGTCGAGTTACTAAACGCCCAGAAGAATCACTAAATCCTCGTTTAACTACTGGGGAAGTAGAAATATATGCCGATGAAATAGAATTACTAAACACGGTTCGGAAACAATTGCCTTTTCAAGTGGCAACAGCAGAAAACGAATCAGTGCGAGAAGATTTACGCTTAAAATATCGGTATTTAGATTTAAGACGAGAGCGTATGACTCGGAATTTACAACTACGTCATACAGTAGTAAAAGCTATTCGTCGTTATCTGGAAGACTCCCAAGGTTTTATTGAAGTTGAAACCCCAATTTTAACTCGTTCTACCCCCGAAGGGGCGCGAGATTATCTGGTGCCTAGTCGCGTTAATCCTAGTGAATGGTTTGCTTTACCCCAATCACCTCAGTTATTTAAACAATTGCTGATGGTGTCAGGATTCGATCGCTATTATCAGATTGCGCGTTGTTTTCGTGATGAAGATTTAAGAGCCGATCGCCAACCAGAATTTACCCAATTAGACATGGAAATGAGCTTCATGTCTCAACCAGAAATTCTACAATTAAATGAAGAATTAGTAGCACATATTTTTAAAGCTGTAAAGGGAATTGATTTACCCCGACCTTTCCCTCGTCTTACCTATGCCGAAGCTATGGCTAAATACGGCAGTGATAAACCAGACACTCGTTATGGTTTAGAATTGGTAGATGTTTCTGATTTAATGAAAGATTCTGGCTTTAAAGTATTTTCCGGTGCTATTGCTGCTGGTGGTATCGTGAAAATTTTACCAATTCCTGAAGGTAATGCCGCTATTTCCAATGTCCGGATTAAACCAGGGGGAGATTTATTCCAAGAAGCAGCCGAAGCCGGTGCAAAAGGATTAGCTTATATTCGGGTGCGGGATAATGGAGAAATCGATACTATTGGCGCTATTAAAGATAATCTCAGCCCAGAACAAAAACAAGAATTATTACAACGCACAGGCGCTAAAGACGGGCATTTACTATTATTTGGTGCTGGGCCTACAGATATTGTCAATAAAACCCTCGATCGACTACGGCAAACTGTTGCTCGCGAGTTAAATTTGATTGACCAAGATAAAATTAATCTGCTTTGGATAACAGATTTTCCTATGTTTGAATGGAATGCAGAGGAAAAACGTTTAGAAGCCCTGCATCACCCGTTTACTGCTCCCCATCCTGATGATATCGACGACCTCAAGACTGCTCGCGCTCAAGCATACGATTTAATTTATAATGGTTATGAAGTAGGCGGTGGTAGTTTGCGGATTTATCAATCTAAATTACAAGAAAAGGTGTTTGAAACTATTGGTTTGTCACCAGAAGAAGCTAATAATAAATTTGGCTTTTTATTAGAAGCGTTTGAGTATGGAACACCGCCGCATGGTGGTATAGCTTATGGTTTAGATCGATTGGTAATGTTGTTAGCAGGTGAAGAGTCTATTAGAGATGTAATTGCTTTCCCGAAAACACAACAAGCCCGTTGTCTGCTGACTAATGCACCTTCAGGGGTAGATATTAAACAACTTAAAGAGTTGTACGTTGCTTCTACTTATAAACCCAAAAATTAATATCCTAATTACTTTTGCCAGACCAAATTACAGCTTAGTCTGTAAATTTGGTTGGCAGTAAGTTAGGCATTGTTGATATTGTGGGGATAATTTGTTTATAATTACAGCATCTTGCTATCCCATATTATTATTGTTTAGGTTAATATGCCCAACTACTAGCAAGTAGTTGTTATGGTTTTATTTGTAATTAAATTTGTCTAGTCGATGGATTTAACAAGCATGGGCGCATCGTTCCATCATATATTTTTTTTTAGACTCTGGTGCAATTTCTCGCTTAATATGACCATACATCACCGCTTGTTGTAGATCTGTAAGGGCATCTATGTCTTCTAAATGACATCCTTGTTCAAATAAAAGTCGTAATTGTTCTTCTGTTTCAGTGGTCAGATATCCAGTTTTAAAAACTTGTTGGACAATCTTGCGAATCATAATTCACCCTAGAAGTTCTAAAAAATTTTTTGGTATAGAGTGAGTATCGGATATATACAAAAAATAAGTAGTGATGCTGGTGGTCATCGTTTGTGATGTTTTGAAAAATCAAAGGCGATCGAAATAAGTCAAGTACTGTGACTTAAATCACATCATCTAGGCCAACATCTAACTTTTACTAAATTTTTAATAATTTTTGGTACTCCTCAAACAGCCTAACCCCTATCTGCTGCCAAGTTAGATGGGCGATCGCATAACGCCGTCCCCTCAATCCCATTTCTCGCCATTCCGAACGGCGTCCCAACAAAGTCAACAAAGCCACTTTTACACTTTCTACAGTTGGCTCTTTTATCACAATACCACAATCACTAGCCTGAATATATGGCACAATTCCTGCTATTTCTGAAACTAACAACACTCTAGCTGTCAGCATAGCTTCTAGGGCCACTTGACTAAAACCTTCAAAACGGGAAGGCAAGCAAAAAATATCGCTATTTTCTATTAAAGATGATACCGAGTTATTATAATCAGGCTTTAAAATCGAAACTTTGTCAGCTATAGAAAGTTTAGCTATTTGATACTCTAACTTATTTTTATCTCCCCAATCTGGACCTTGAATAATTAGATTTATATTTCTGTTTTCTGCAATTTCAGCAAAAGCATCTAATAAAATATCCAAGCCTTTATTATAAGCATCCAATCTTCCTAAAAATAATAACTTTATTGTTCCTTCTTTATGCCAATTTAATGTATTTTCTAGTTCAACATCTTTGGGATAAAACCCACAAGGCGCTTCTAGGACAGGAGTTTTAATACCTAATTGATGCAACCATTGTTTGTGGCGAAAATCTAATACTTGTACTGCTATAGCTTGTTGTAATATAAAACGTTCCATTAAATACCAGTAAGGCAATTTTAAATATAATTTTTTCTTAAAAATTGCGGGAGTGTAGGGATCGAAAGGAGAAACTATATAAGGAATATTATATTTTATTAGTAGCCGAGATAGGGAATATAAACTAGGATGAAATATACCATTAAGGATTACTAAGCTATTATTAGCTATGAGGCGATCGTCCAGATATTTTTTTAATTCTGGAGATAATTTAAAAGATGGTTGAGTTTCCGGATTAGCAAAACACTTAACTTGATAACCTGCCTCAGTCATAAACTCGCTATTATTTTTATTTTCGCACAATACCGTAACTTTTGCTCCGGCCATTATTAATCCAGAAGCCCAACCATCTATAGTTCTCGAAGGACCATCATTGAGTTTATCTGCTAGGGCGGGAAAGTGTTTTAAGTACAAATAAATATGCATAACAAATTCAGTTAATTTTTAAATTTTGCTATATTATAGTCTTCTTGAATTTCTAAAAATTTCCAGGATAAAATATCCGATTTATAAAAAAAATCAGATATTTTTTTATTTATTTAATTAATATTTTGTTAATAATAAAACCAGTATATTGTTAAATATGCTTTGGTGTTTTTGTGTCTTTGTATTTAAATTTAATTGATTATAAAAATAAGTGTTTTATAAGTTTATGTGTATGGTATTATATGGCAAAGTAATGTATCTTATTTATAGG
>CAWUOF010000120.1:0-9618 GCA_963923765.1 uncultured bacterium
ATTTATCATTAAATTTCTGTAATTCCCATAACGCATTAAAACGCGATCGAGTTAATTAGAAATTATGATTTATCCGTAACATATCCTTGAGTACCAATTTGAATTAATTCAACTTTATATCCATCCGGATCTTCCACAAAAGCAATTACTGTAGAACCATGTTTCATTGGCCCAGGCTCGCGAGTAACTTTCCCACCTTCAGATTTAATTTGCTCACAAGTAGCATAAATATCATCAACACCTAAAGCAATATGACCATAAGCATTACCAAGATCATATTTTTCCACACCCCAATTATAGGTTAATTCCAAAACAGTATGATCGGATTCTTCGCCATAACCTACAAATGCTAAAGTAAACTCACCGCCGGGATAATCTTTTTGGCGTAATAACTTCATTCCCAAAATGTTGCAATAAAAATCCAGGGACTTTTGCAAATTGCCCACTCGTAGCATTGTGTGTAGTAGTCGCATGGCCACCTCAAAATCTTTTCATCTTTTTTTATATTTTAAGTAGCGTTAGTGAAAAAATTTCCCTTAATTTCATAGACTAATTTTTTCAACACGGGCGCAAAGATTTATTAAATTTTTCTAAAATCAGTAGACTTGTTTAATATCAGGGGAGAATTACAATTTAAACCATATTCTAGCGATCGAAGCTTTGTTACCTACAAGTCATCCTAAACTTAGGGACAGGTGGCAAGCCAAATAAATATTGGTGTTTTTCTTCAGGATAAATGATGTATAAAAGTTCTGAAACTTCGATCGCAGCTATTAATGCCCGGGAAATTCTCGACTCTCGCGGACGCCCCACTGTTGAAGCCGAAGTACAGCTTAATAATGGTGCTTCTGGCTTGGCCCAAGTACCTAGCGGTGCTTCCACCGGCACCTTTGAAGCCCACGAATTAAGAGATGGTGATAAAAGCCGTTACGGTGGCAAAGGTGTACTCACTGCCGTACAAAATGTTAAAGATAAAATTACTCCAGCTTTGTTGAAACTTGATGCGGTTAATCAATCTTTAATAGACCGCACTATGATTAAATTAGATGGCTCTGCTAATAAATCTAATTTCGGAGCTAATGCTATTCTAGCAGTTTCTCTAGCTACTGCTAAAGCTGGTGCAGATGCTACAGGATTACCCCTTTATCGTTATCTAGGGGGACCCCAAGCTAATTTATTGCCAGTACCTTTAATGAATGTTATTAACGGTGGTGCCCATGCTGCTAATAACGTCGATTTTCAAGAATTTATGATTGTGCCTGTAGGTGCACCTACTTTCCGAGATGCACTGCGCTGGGGTGCAGAGGTTTTTGAATCTCTCAGTAAGGTATTAAAAGATAAAAATTTGTTGACCGGTGTTGGCGATGAAGGCGGTTTTGCTCCTAATTTAGAATCAAATAAAGCTGCCTTAGAATTTTTGGTTGCTGCTATTGAAAAAGCCGGTTACAAACCCGGAGAACAAGTTGCCCTTGCCTTAGATGTTGCTGCTAGTGAGTTTTACAAAGATGGCAATTACATTTATGAGGGTACTTCCCATACTCCGGCAGAATTAATTGATTATTTGGATAGTTTGGTAACTCAATATCCCATCGTTTCTATTGAAGATGGACTGCACGAAGAAGACTGGAATAATTGGAAGTTATTAACTGATAAATTAGGCAGTCGTGTGCAATTGGTGGGAGATGATTTGTTTGTAACTAATGCCTCTCGTTTACAAAAAGGTATTGATGCTGGCTCAGGTAATGCGATTTTAATTAAGCTTAATCAAATTGGTTCCTTGACTGAAACTCTGGAAACGATCGATTTAGCTACTCGCAATGGCTATAAGTCTGTTATTAGTCATCGTTCCGGTGAAACTGAAGATACAACTATTGCTGATTTAGCTGTAGCTACTCGCGCCGGTCAGATTAAAACAGGTTCTCTGTGTCGTAGCGAACGAGTCGCTAAATATAATCGTCTGTTACGTATTGAAGATGAATTAGGCGATCGAGCTATCTATGCTGGTGCTGTTCGTTTAGGACCTAGTGGCTCGTAATTTTTAATATTTTTAGGGGCATGGTAATACTATGCCCCTTAGTTAGCCCTTTAGTTGTAAGTTCAATTAGAAACAATTTCCCATTTCTAATTCATCAGGATTTAAGTAACTGGCATAAATTAGGGTAGGTTAGAAGTTTAATCCTTGATTCGCTCAAATATTACCTTTGATACACCCTATCAATTCATGGCAGGTTTATAAGGTGCATCTCAATACTTGCAAAAACAGAATATTTTGACTATACAAATATCTATAATTTTTCGGCATAGTCCATGAGGGGCGCTAAAGCGCAACAACAGTTTTTTACAAAGAGATGCACCCTATGCTTACATAATTCCTCTTAAGGATAAAATGCTAACTGTGGTAAACCTAAAGTTTCCGACCAGCCCATCATTAAGTTAAGACATTGGATAGCTTGCCCTGCTTGCCCTTTAATTAAGTTATCAATTGCTGACATCACAATTACTCGGCTAGTACGTGGGTCAACTTCAACCCCAATGTAACAAAGATTAGTGTTACAAGCCCATTTAGTTTGTGGATATACACCACTAGGCAATACTCTTACCCAATGCGAAGATCTATAAAAAGCTGAGAAGATAGTAAGTAAATCTTCTCTAACTAATCCAGGGTCTCGCAAAGTAGCATAAACTGTAGCTAAAATTCCTCGTGCCATTGGGATAAGATGGGGAGTGAATTGTACTAAAACTTCGTGACCTGCTAAATCACTACATATCTGCTCAATTTCTGGAGTGTGGCGGTGACTGGCAACACCATAAGCAGTTAGGGAACTATCTGCTTCTGCTAATAATAAATTGGTTTTGGCTTGACGCCCACCCCCAGAAGTGCCTGATTTTGCATCGATAATGGCTGTTTCTGGTAAAATTAAACCTTGTTTCAGTAGGGGAGAAAGTGCTAATAAACTGGCTGTAACGTAACAGCCTGCACAGCCAACTAATTTGGCTTCGCGAATGCGATCGCGATATAATTCTGGTAAACCATATACTGCTGTGGCGGCAATTGCTTGATCTTGACGCGGTGTACCATACCAGGCATCATATATTTCTAGGTTAGAAAATCGATAGTCAGCAGAAAGATCTAATACTTTACAGCCTTTTTCTAATAGTTCAGGTGCCATATTACAGGCTAAACCATTAGGTAACGAGAGAAATACTACTTGACAGCGATCGGCTATTTTTGCTACATCTATTGGCTCGATCGCTAAATTAACCTTATGTCCTAAATGGGGATAAATTTCTCCAAAAGGTTTACCAGCGCTGCTTTCTCCCCCCAAATATACGATCTCTACCTCTGGATGATCAAGCAAAAGTCTTACCAGTTGTATGCCGCCATAGCCTGACGCCCCAACAATTCCTACTGGTAAGCGGTTTATATCACCCATAATTTTTTCCTCATATAGCTTTTTTTCGGGATAGTTAGCTTCTGCTGAATTTTATAACAGGTTTTTTTCTATAGCTGAAAGATTTATAAAAAAAATCGATAATTTTTACCATTAATCTAGTATATACAGCAGTAAACTAGGAACCAAAAACGCTAATGATTAACGTCTTGTCACATTAATTATTTACCTAATTAAGCTGAAATATACTGTATTTTGCCAAAAAATCCTCGATCACTTATGTCCTTTCTACTATTTTCTACTATTTACCAACTTGGGGCCACTTATTTTATGGGTCAAGGTAATCTGAAATTAATAAATAAGTTAACGATCGCTATTATATTCCTACAAAATTTTGTTTAATTCTGAAACTAAAAAATTTTTTAGCTCGATTGTTGAGTGAAGACCCTCAATTTCATTGATGGGATGAAACTCAACCAGTATAGAAATAGTAAAACACGATGAATTTTGAAAATTTTGTGTGTTAGTATAAATAAAGTTGTTTGAGGTCGATAAGCAATGATTGTCTTAGAAATGAAAGCGGTATTAAGCCCAAATCAATGTAGTGCTATTGATGAAGCAATTCGTACAGTTCAATTCATCCGTAATAAAGCCCTAAGACTTTGGATGGATGCTACAAGAAAAGATAAAATTGATAAATATTCTCTTAATAAGTATTGTGCAATTTTAGCTAAAGAATTTAAATTTGTTGATGAATTAAATTCAACAGCTAGACAATCATCAGCGGAAAGGGCTTGGACTGCTATTTCTCGTTTCTATGACAATTGCAAGAAAAGAATCAAGGGCAAAAAAGGTTATCCTAAATTCCAGAAAAATAATCGTTCCGTAGAATATAAACACTCTGGATGGAAAATATCCGAGGACAGAAAAAAGATTACTTTTACTGACAAGAAAAATATCGGAACGGTTAAGCTGAAAGGAACTAGGAACTTAAATTTCTACCCTTTAGACCAGATTAAACGAGTAAGGATTGTTAAACGTGCAGACGGTTATTATGTTCAATTTTGCCTTAATTTAGACATTCGAGAATACGCTAAACCCCTCGAACCGACCAAAAAATGTGTAGGATTAGATGTAGGGTTAAAAGTCTTTTACGCTAACAGTGATGGGGAAACGGTAGAGATACCAAAACATTACCGTAAAGCCGAAAAAAGATTAAACCGTCTCAATCGGAAGAAATCCAAGAAGTTTAAACGTGGTCAACCCCAATCAAACAACTACCAAAAAGCTAGAAAGAGATATGCTCTTAAACATTTAAGAGTAAGTAGGCAACGTCAAGGCTTTGCCGAGAAAGAGGCATTGCGCGTTATTAAATCTAACGATTTTATCGCCTATGAAGACTTAAATGTGAAGGGCATGGTAAAAAACTCAAAACTGGCTAAATCTATTAATGATGCAGCTTGGTCAACTTTTCGACAATGGTTAGAATATTTTGGCTTTAAATATGGTAAGGCTATGGTAGCAGTACCGCCTCATAATACCAGCCAAAACTGTTCTAATTGCGGTCAAAAAGTTTCTAAATCTCTATCTACAAGAACCCATGTTTGTCCTGATTGTGGCTATGTAGGAGATAGGGATATTAACGCTGCTATTAACATTTTGAAAAAAGGACTAAGTACGGTAGGGCATACCGGAACTGCTATGCTTGGGGAGAGATTCCCTCTGGCTTGATTGGATACGTCCTGTCAAGTTAAGGAAACTCATTGAACCAAGAATCCCTTGCTTTCAGCGATGGGAGTGTCAATCTATTTACAGCTATATCACAATAATCTTTTCTAATTTCAAAACCTATAAATAAACGTTGTAAACTCATAGCGACAATGGCTGTGGTACCAGAACCCATAAATGGATCTAGAATAATATCATCAGGATGGGATGCAGCTTTTATAATACGTTCTATAACGGCGATCGGAAATTGGGCAGGATGTGAAGTTCTTTCTTTTGATGATCGATCGCGCCCTGATGTTACTTTTGGGAATTGCCATACATCTGTAGGATTTTTTCCCTTTGGATTAACTTTTATTTTCCCATGCTTTTTTTGATTAGGATATTTTACATTTGGATCTCTAATATCATCCAAATTAAATACATAATCATTTTTATTCTTTACATACCATAAAAATTTTTCATTACGGGGCGAAAAAAATTTAGTACCGGCAACTCCTGCCCCATAATTCCATACTATTTCTTGAATTAAATAAAAAGGTATTTTATCCCATAATAAATAAGGAATAGGAATAGCTTTAGCTCGATCGGCTATGGATAAATACCCTAAATTTAACCAAAACGCACCCTTATCATTAGTTATTCGATAAACTTCTGCTATCCATTCTTGACACCAATTTAAATACTCCTGTACTGGTAAAGTCTTTTCATATTCTTTACCAATATTATAAGGAGGACTAGTAACTGTTAAATTTATACTAGCATCAGGTAGCTTTCCCATCGCTTCTAAGCAATCCATATGATAAATTAAACAGTTGGTATTTTGATAGTACGGTGTACCTAGTGATTGAATTATATTATTTATCAACATCAGATAAAAAAACAGCAAAAAAACCACAATTTATGTACAAACCATGTACATACAATAAATTTTACTTATAATTTTTGGAAATGGCTAATAACTTTCTAGTAAAAATTTTCTAGTAAAACTTAGCCCATCCAGAACAAAAAATTATCCTTTCTGCCCTGCTCCCTCATTTTTGGATAGATTAATAAGTATAATTATTTAATAAATCATATAAAACTATCTGGAAAATACCTAGATATGGTTCCAAGTCTGTAATTTGATAAACAAGGTACAATCAAAAACAGGTAAACTTTATAAAACTTTACAATTAATTGGCTGGAACTGTATCTGTGAGTGAGTCGAAAAATATATCAACTCAAACTGAATTTGACTCTATAGAAGATGCCCTGGCTGCACTAAAGGCGGGGCGATCGATAGTAGTCGTAGATGATGAAAACCGGGAAAACGAGGGCGATTTGATTTGTGCGGCCCAGTTTGCTACACCCGATACAATTAATTTCATGGCGGTAAATGGTCGAGGTTTAATTTGTCTGGCAATGGAAGGCGATCGCCTAGATGCCCTGGAATTACCGTTAATGGTCAGCAATAACATGGACAGTAACCAAACCGCCTTTACTGTCAGCATTGATGCCGCCCCCTTTTTAGGAGTAACTACTGGTATTTCCGCAGAAGATCGTGCCCGCACTATACAAGTGGCCATTAATCCCAAAACCAACTCCTGCGATCTCCGCCGTCCCGGTCATGTTTTCCCCCTCCGGGCCAGAAAAGGAGGAGTTTTAAAACGGGCTGGCCACACAGAAGCGGCGGTAGATTTGGCCAGATTAGCTGGATTATATCCCGCAGGTGTAATTTGCGAGATTCAAAATCCCAATGGTTCAATGGCCCGATTGCCCCAACTAATCGAGTATGCCAAAACTCATCAGTTAAAAATTATTAGTATTGCTGATTTAATTAGTTATCGTCTCAAACACGATCGCTTTGTGCGTCGAGAGACGATCGCTAATTTACCCACAGAATTTGGCAATTTTCAAATTTACGGCTATACCAACATCCAAGATAATACCGAGCACGTTGCTATTGTTAAAGGCAATATCGCTGATTTTCCTGATAAATCAGTTATGGTGCGGGTGCATTCCGAATGTCTAACAGGTGATGCTTTAGGTTCCCTCCGTTGCGACTGTCGAATGCAGCTACAAGCCGCCTTAAAAATGATAGAAAATGCCGGCGCTGGTGTTATAATTTATCTGCGCCAAGAAGGTCGCGGTATTGGTTTAGTTAACAAATTAAAAGCCTATTCCTTACAAGATTTAGGCATGGATACTGTAGAAGCAAATGAACGCTTAGGTTTTCCCGCCGATTTGCGTAATTACGGTATTGGCGCACAAATTCTCAATGATTTAGGAGTTAAACAAATTCGGCTAATTACTAATAATCCTCGCAAAATAGCAGGGCTAAAAGGCTATGGTTTAGAAATAGTTGGTCGTGTACCATTGCTGATAGAAACTAATGTTTACAATTCTACCTATCTGGCAACTAAAGCAGCGAAATTAGGTCATTTACTATTGCAAACATATTTGGTGACAGTAGCAGTGCAATGGGAAAATCCTAATCAAGAAAAATGGAATTCTGTAGATAAATTGCAGGAAGAATACGATCGACTGGAAAAATTACGGGATTTAGCCAAAAAACATGATCTGCTTTTGCAAGAAGAAGCTAGACCTGTCGCTAATGCTCTTTTTGCTAATCCTTCCCTTACTTTTCATTTAGGTTTTGATCAACCTGATTTAGCTACCCCTGATTGGTATGAGCAGTTAAATCATCCTTATTTCAAGGCTATTAGTCAAATTCTTAATGAAATCCACTCTTTACCCTATTTGCAAAGATTAGAATTTTTAATTGCTAATGGTTCTGATCCTTTAAATACTTTGCAAATTCAACTTGATCGACAATCATTTTCCTTAGAACAATTATCTACTGTGATACTCGATCGTTTAGAAACTCAAAAAATTTACAGTTTTTCTAAATGATCATCCCTGGTTAAATTATTTCCAATTTAACCTACTTAATTACTAATGGGCGTCAGAGATACAATTTAAAAATAACTATCAAGTATTCATATCTGATGCCCAAGTTAAGAGTTTTTGGGAATGGGGCATTGGAATGTAGAATGTAGAATGTAGAATGTAGAATTGGGCATGGGGCATTGGGCATTATTTATTTAGGGTTTGGACAGTATTTTTACTCAATTTTAATAACACGAAAAAATTAACAATTTTTTACAAATTTTCTGAATAAATTTTTTACCTACTAAATTTTTAAAATTACCAGATTAATTGGACTAATTTCGGCCATAAATATCCCCTGTCCCTAGGCGATCGCCCCAGCCGAAGTAACCCTATTAATATATATTTTGTCCAATCCAGGTAAAATCATCAGCAAAATTAAATAGTTATATTAAATAAATTCATATAAAAATGGACAATAAAAAATTTTTGTTTTTTGTTTCACTTTTTATAAAAAAATCAACATAAAATTTGAAAAATAAGCAAAAAAAAGCATTAAAAATCATTTAAACAGCTTGATAACCGAAAAATACTCAAAATCTTTTAAAAAATACTTATAACAACAAATTTCATTTTTTCCCCCCCTTTACCTTTGGGTAGAAATTGCACAATAATCCAATATAAACAGACCTAAACAAGCTACGTCCAAGGTTAAACCAAAATCCGTAGCAGCCCGGTATTTGATAAGCAACTTCTAAAAGGAGAATATAAGCGTGAAGCTAGCAGTTTACGGAAAAGGCGGCATAGGCAAATCCACAACAAGCTGTAATATCTCAGTTGCCCTGGCCCGACGCGGCAAAAAGGTACTACAAATTGGCTGCGATCCAAAACATGACAGCACATTTACCCTCACTGGATTTTTAATTCCCACCATAATTGACACCCTCAGCGAAAAAGATTACCACTACGAAGACGTATGGCCTGAAGATGTCATTTACAAAGGCTATGGAGGCGTAGACTGCGTAGAAGCAGGTGGTCCTCCGGCAGGTGCAGGTTGTGGCGGCTATGTAGTCGGAGAAACCGTCAAACTGCTAAAAGAATTAAACGCCTTTGATGAATACGACGTAATTTTATTTGATGTATTAGGAGATGTAGTTTGTGGTGGTTTTGCGGCACCATTAAATTATGCAGATTACTGCATGATTGTCACCGATAATGGATTTGATGCACTATTTGCTGCCAACCGCATAGCTGCTTCGGTTCGGGAAAAAGCTCGCACCCATCCCCTGCGCCTAGCTGGTTTAATTGGCAACCGCACATCCAAGCGGGATCTAATCGACAAATATGTTGAAGCAGTGCCAATGCCAGTATTAGAAGTACTACCTCTGATTGAAGATATTCGGGTATCTCGCGTTAAAGGTAAGACATTATTTGAAATGGCCGAAACGGATCCATCTTTAAACTATGTCTGTGATTACTACCTGAATATTGCTGACCAAATTTTGTCACAACCAGAAGGAGTAGTACCTAATGATGCGCCCGATCGAGATTTATTCTCCTTACTGTCTGACTTCTACCTCAATCCCACCAAACCACAGGTAAAAGCTGAGGAAGAACTAGACCTAATGAT
>CAWUOF010000121.1:0-9599 GCA_963923765.1 uncultured bacterium
GGGTAGGAGGTGTAATTACTGGTGTAATTACTGGGGCTGGAGTCACTGCTATAACTTGACTGGCGGCTATAACTTGACCGGCGGCTGATTGTACATCTTCGGCAACGATCCGACCGTGAGGGCCACTACCTTGGAGATTTTTAATATCTACACCTAATTCTTTGGCTAATTTTTTGGCGCGGGGAGAAACGATAATACGACCATTGCTACTACTACTATTAGCTGCTGCTGCTACTACAGGTTGTTTTTCTGTGATGGTAACAGTGGATGTGGTAGCAGGGGCGCTTTTTTGCCCACTGGCAGCTTTTTGTTTGGCTTGTTCAATTTCTGCTTGAGTTTCAGCAATTAAGGCGATCGCCGCCCCAACGGGAGCAGTACCACCAGCAGGGACAACTATAGCGGCTAAATATCCTGCATAAAAGGATTCCACATCCATATCTGCTTTATCTGATTCAACCACTACCACAGTTTCACCTTTTTTTATTACATCCCCTGGTGATTTTACCCAAGAGATGATTTTACCTTCGGTCATGGTGGAACTGAGGGCTGGCATAAATACTTCATGAATCATGAGGTGGCTTCCGAATCTATAAACAAAACTACATCAAGAAAACTTCTATTTTACCCTAAAGTAGCATTACCAAAATAATTATTTGATGATTATTTTTGCGTTACAATTTGATTTCGATATAGTCAACTAGAGTGATTATACTTATATAGAATTTCTTATAATGGCCCGATTGTAACTATGGGAAAACCCAAAAATTATTTATATTGTTTCAGCCCGCCTCATCAGCTATGGTAATTTCTGCATAAATACCTAAATTAAGATTCTCGTCTTTAAATATCCCCAAATTTTAAAGATACCCGGCTTTTTTTAAAAAAGTCGGGTATCTAATTAGAAAGTCGGGTATCTAAAGAAGAAGTAACTAAACTTTTTTCCTAAATTAACTTCCTAAATATCTCCGCGAATTTCTGCAACTATACCATCACGAAGCAGAATTTCTACATTCATTTTTTGAATCAAGTTATCTCCTTTTTGCAGGCTGAAAAATCCTTCTATTGTGCCTTGATTTACTTCTTCATCCATGTTCAAAAGTTGAACTTGTTGTAACTGTTGTAGAATTTGGTTTTTTTGCTCTAAAAGCTTACTTTTTTCTTGATTTACCTGGATATGAATATTATCAATTTGTTGCAGGATTTGAGGGCTAGAAGGTTGTAAGCTTTGTTTCTGAAGGTCAGTAATCATGCGTTGTCCGTGCATTTCCAGATTTTGTAACTGGCCATCCAGATGATTGATTTGAAGTTGCAATTGTTGTTGCGCTTCTTCTTTCCAACGGGGGGTGACGACAGCTTTAACAGAAATTGCTCGCTTTAAGATTAATTGGGATTTGGAGGCATCCATAATTGTTAATTTTGCCGATAATTTGTAGGATAAAAGGTTTGTTAGCTTTTGGCATTCCTGTAGGGTTGTATTGTGGTTGTTAAGTTTCGCTACTTAAAGCTTGCTTTTACACCGAATTACTTCCCGATTATTTAAACATCCCGTTGATCATATCGTGATATCGTTCTGCCACGACATTGCGCTTAATTTTGAGGGTTTGCGTCATTAGGCCATTTTCCATAGAAAATTGCTCGACAATGAGACGAAAAGGACCTATGCGATCGTCTATGCGATAGCCGGGGCGATTTTGTACTTCCCGATTTAATTCTTGCCGGAATAAATCATGAATAGGTTTACTATCCAAGTCAATTTCTGGCCAATCGGTAGGTAGGGTTTCAGAATTAATTTTATGGGCAACAGACTCAGGTAGATGCAACCGTAAATTTTGATTAGCAGCCCAGGCTTGTAAAGTTTCCAGGTTAGGGACTATCAAAGCGCCAAGAGATTTACGATCTTGACCTACTAGCATAATCTGGTCAATAAAAGGACTACGCAGACAGGCATTTTCGATCGGCTGTGGCTCGATATTTTCCCCATTGGTTAACACAATGGTATCTTTTGCTCTTCCTGTCAAGACTAAATCATTATTAACACTTAACCAGCCTAAATCTCCTGTATCAAACCAACCTTCCGGGTCGATCGCCTTGGTTGTTGCCTCTGGTTTTTGATAATATCCCTGCATGATTTGTCCGCCTCGGGCTAACACTAATCCACTTTGTCCTGGTGGCAAAGTTTGACGAGTTTCTGGGTTAACTATTTTAATTTCTGTGTCCGGAATAGGTTGACCAGCAGAACCTACCATGTTACGTCCAGGGCGTCTTATTGTTAAAACTGGTGAAGTTTCGGTTAATCCATACCCTACTAATACTTCAATACCTACAGATTGAAAAAAGTTTTCTAAATGCATAGCTAAAGAACCCCCACCACTAACGGCATATTTCAGTTCTCCGCCAACAGCTTCGCGAATTTTTTTATATACTATTTTTTCCCCTAAAGTATGTATCGGCCAGAAAATTCCGGTTTTAATCGCCCCTAGTAAACGTTCTGGTAGGGTAGGGGGTTCGGGTTGTAATTGTAAAGCTTGCCAGGTTCTCTTGTTTTCTACATAATTTTTACTGACAGATAAAAATAAGTTAACTAATTTTTGTTTGTTCGGGGGTTGTTCCCTTAGTTGTTTTTGTACCCCTTCATAAATTGATTCCCACAAACGAGGAACGCTAATCACATATTGGGGTTTAAATTGTCGTAAATCTTTTTTTATGGCACGTAGATTAGTGTATATCTGGGTGCAACCTTGGGCAAGTAAAAAATATTCGCCAGTTCGTTCGTAGGCGTGCCAAGTCGGTAGTATGCTGAGAATTCGATCGCCGGGATGGGGTGCAATTATTGACCCTATATTAATTACTTGATGTAATAAGTTACCATGAGTTAACATTACTCCTTTCGGCTTGCCTGTGGTTCCTGATGTATAAAGTAAGGTAGCTAATGTTTCTCGGTTTTGCCGTAATAAAGGCAGTGTCATGCCTGTACCTGCTGCCATTATTTCGGAAAAGTTTTTGATTTTCAGTCCTTCTATTTCTGGTGGTTTTTCATCGGATAATAAAACTACCAATTGTATTGGTAATTTATCTAATTCTGGCCGTAATTTTTGCAGTAAGGCGAGGTTCTCTACTGCTAAACTTGTACAACCGCTATCTTCTAATATGTATAATAATTCTTCTCGATCGGCTGTTGCACCTCTGACTACATTAGCTGCCCCGGCTGTCATTATCCCTTGGTCTACAATTAACCAACGATAGCTATTGTCGGCAAATAAGGCAAATCGAGGTGGCAGGCTGCCCACTTTATAACTAACTCTTAACCCAGAGGCTTCTAGTCCTGCTGCAAATTGCTGAATCATTAGATTCAGTTTGTTATAGTTAATGTTTATGGGCGGGTTGCTATGAGGATCTTTTAGGGCTGATATTTGGCCAAAATTTTGCGCGGCTATTGACCAAATTTCGGGAATGGCATTTATAGAACTATAATCTATTAGCGAGCGCATTTGTGCTTTTTGTGCGGCTGTCTTCTGATAGGAAATGTTGGCTTGTTGAGATTTTGTTTCCATTTTTCTTACATTATTTATTGCTGTTTTTTGGTTATTTTAACTCTATATATGCTGGGCGATTTTTTTTGGTGCATTTTTGCAACAGTATTTTAACTATGTAAATACCTATAATTTTTATTCATAGTCCATGCACCGCCTTGCATTGCAACAACGGTTATTTACTGTTTATGATATGCTCCCATTTTTGTAAATGCATATATTCGGAAAGTTTATATTTTATCTTATCAGATTTTATGGCTTTTTCTAGTATAGCCCATCTAGTGTTCTCTACTCAAAAAGTTTTTTTACCTGCTTTTTTTCTGGTTTCCTATTCTCCCTATTTTAGCTGCACAGTTAGATTGGCTTTTGCTGTTTTTGCCATAAAGTTTTGACTATCCGAATTTCTCCATAACTAAAATTTTGCCCATGATTTTGCCCTAAATATTCATAAATTGGTTTTAATAAGTTAGGGCCGATTGTTTCTAGGGCTTGAATTATTTTTTCCTGTTTCTCAGGGGCAATTACCCTGTTTATATCTATAATTTGATTGGTTTCTATTAATTTGTTTAAATGATCCATTATGGTAGAAATTTGCACATGACGAATTTCTGCTATTTGTTCTACATTTAATCCTTTGTTGTATAAATCTAGGGTAATTGATATCGTCTCAGAAATTAATGGGGTTTCTTCAGATGTTTCTGTTGATAATTCTTGATTTTGACAGTAATTTTTTATTTCAGCTATAAATTGGGGGCCGTATTCACTACGCTTGCGATCGCCTACTCCAGAAATTTTGCCAAAATCTTCTAATGTTTGCGGTCTTTTTTGTGCCATTAACCGTAATGTTGAATCGTGAAATACTACATAAGGTGGTACTTTTTGCTCATCTGCTATTTGCTTTCTTAACCCCCTTAATCTTTCAAATAACATTTCTATATCTGTTATTTTTTCCGAAAATTCATCTATATTTTCTTGGGAATTAATGGCTATATAAACCTGTCTTTGTCTTTTCATTATTTCCCAGCTTTTTTCGTTTAATTTTAATACAGAATAACCATCGGTTGTTTCATTTAAAAACCCTTGATGTAAAAGCGATCGCGCTAAGTTTTTCCACTCTTCCGCAGTTTTATCTTTACCTATTCCATAGGTAGATAACTCATCATGGCCATTATATAATATTTTCTTGTTTTTAGAACCTCTTAACACATCTATAATATAATTAACTCCAAATTTTTCTTTACATCTGGCTACGCAGGAAAGAAATTTCATGGCTTCAATTGTCCAATCTTGTTTTTGTTTCGGATTACAACAGTTATCACATTTACTACAATTTCCAGTAAAATTTTCCCCAAAGTAACTAAATTGTATAGTGCGCCTACAGTCTGTTCCTTCTGCATAATCTATTACTTTTCGTAACTGTTGATGGGCGATAAGTTGTTCCTGGGTGTCTGGTTTCTGTTTGATGAGATAATCTATTGTTTTTATGTCACCATATCCAAAAAACATAATACAATTAGCTGACTCTCCATCTCGACCTGCCCGCCCAGATTCTTGATAATAACTTTCTAAATTACGTGGTGCATCGTAGTGGATAACGCAGCGTACATCTGGTTTGTTTATCCCCATTCCAAAGGCTATTGTTGCTACCATTACTTGTACATCATCACGAATAAACCGATTTTGATTTTCTTTGCGTTCTTCATCGTTCATTCCGGCGTGGTAAGGTAAAGCTGAAATACCATCTTTTTGCAGTCTAAAAGCTAGTTCATCTACTTTACGACGACTGAGACAGTAAACTATGGCAGAACCTTTACTTTGCCTAATTATTTTAATTAGTTCATTGTAGCTATATTTACTTTTAAATCTAACTTCGTAATAGAGGTTTTGTCTGTTAAAACTGGCGAGGTGAATATAGGGTTTTTTTAGTTTTAATTGTTGGATGATATCTTGACGCACTCGATCGGTTGCTGTGGCTGTCAGTGCCATAAATGGTATGTCTGGATAACGCTGGCGTAGTTGGAAAAATTGCCGATATTCTGGACGAAAATCATGCCCCCATTCTGAAACACAATGGGCTTCATCTATGGCAAAGGCAGAGATACCTACTTGATAGCGTAATAAGTCTAGGAATGGTAAAAATTTTTCGCTTTGTAATCTTTCTGGTGCAACATATAGTAGTTTAATTTTGCCGTTTACTATTTCCATTTCCCTCGATCGCACTTGTTTTATATCTAAAGTGCTATTTAGAAATGTTGCCCCAATCCCATTATCCCGCAAAGAGTCTACTTGATCTTGCATTAAGGAAATTAATGGTGATACCACTAGAGTTAACCCAGGTTTTAGTAATGCTGGTAGTTGAAAACATAATGATTTACCTCCTCCTGTGGGCATTACTATTAACATATCTCGGTTTTCTAGGGCAGCTTCAATGATTTGCCGTTGGCCCGGTCGAAAGCTGTCATAACCAAAATAATGTTTGAGTGCTTGTTCCAGCGTGTGCATATTTATGGGACAATGCTAGGTGCTAGAGATTATTTTAAACTGTTATTTGAATTTAGTTGAATTTTAAAAAATGGATATTTTTTATTTTTTATGTTGTTTTGTGTTTATATTGCTTTACAATTCTTAATATTGTGATAAAAGTCCGATCAAGGTGACTAAATTATGCCACGAGCAATTTGGAATAATGTAGTTTTGGCTGAAAGCGATAAATGTGAAGTCGTAGAAGGCAATTATTATTTTCCTCCCAATACCATTAAAAAAGAATATTTCCAAGACAGCAGCAAACATACTACTTGCGGTTGGAAAGGTGTGGCCAGTTATTATACTATTAAGGTTGATGACCAAATTAATCAGGATGCTGCTTGGTATTACCCAACTCCCAAGGATGCAGCTAAAAATATAGCTGGATATATAGCTTTTTGGAAAGGAGTAAAGGTGGAAGCTTAGACTATCTAAATAACCCTAAATACCAGGATTTTTTACCCTTTTTTTAGGGAATATAATATTCTCAATCCCATATTTCAGAAACCCGGTTTCTTGAAGAAACCGGGTTGGGATTTCTGGAAGGGTTGCTAATGAGCTTGATTTACCACTAAAATCTTTTTCAGATTTTCATTTTGGCTAAGTTCTATATATTTTTGCATTTGATGATTATATATAGATTCATTTTTGGATAATTCTAAGCAAATTTCCACCATAAGACTATAAATTTTAGTATTGCGTTTTGCTAATTTTCCCTGAGTTGTTTTCTTAAAATGATTTTGTTGTTGTAAAGATTGTAGGTTAGCAATAGCAGTTTCTAAAGTAGTGTAAGCATGGGAAAATTGTTGATTTTTTTTATAAGCAAGACTGAGATTATATAATATTTCTGTACAGTCTGTCTGAAATTGTTGGTTGTTGTGTATGCCTAAAACATTTTGATAGCATTCTATGGCTAAGTTTAAATTAGTAGTTTTGTTTCCTTGTAAACGATATCCGTAGGTAGTTCCGAGATTATTTTGAATTTTAGCCCATTCGTCGGGGAAATTGTCGCGGGTATAAATTGCTAAGGCAGCTTGATAATAGCCGATCGCTTTTTCTATATTTTCGCTGCGATCGCCTTTGTGACGTTTTCGATAAGCTGTAGCTAAAAGAATTTGGTTAGTTGCCCATTGCATAGGAAACTCTAAACGAGTGTAGAGATTTAAGGAGTTTTCACAGTAAATTATTGCTTTTTCGATATTGTCTGAAGGTATGCCTTGTGTGCGATAAATATAAATTTTGCCAAGTTTTATTTGGATATCTGCCCATTTCAAGGGATATTGTTCTTGATTATAAACATCTAGGGCGTTTTCATAACAAATAATAGCTTTTTCTATGTTTTCCGATCGCTTACCTTTTTGTCTACATAAATATGCTGTAGATAAATAAATTTGAGTTGTCGCCCATTCTTCCGGTACTGCGGCTAAGGTACGAACACTTAAAGCTTCTTGAAAACAACTAATAGCTATTTCTATATTTTCAGTTCGATCGCCTCTCAAACGATATAAATAAGCTGTTCCTAAGTCATTTTTAGTAATGGCCCATTTCAGGGGACAAATTGCACGGGTGCGAACTAATAAGGCATTTTTGCAATGAGTAATAGCTAGTTCTAAATTTGTGCGGCGATCGCCTAAACGACGATACAGATAAGCTGTTGCGAGATTATTTTGAGTTTTAGCCCATTTTTCTGGGAAAGCTTCTAAGGTGCGTATTTGTAAAGCTTGTTGATAGCAACTAATAGCTAATTCAATATTTTCGGCTGGGTCGCCTTTCATGCGTTTACAATAAGCTATACCCAGGTTATTTTGACTTGCCGCCCATTCTAGGGGAAATTTTTCTTTTACTAAAATATTACTAACTATTTTATAACCTGCGATGGCTATTTCCATGTTAGTTGCTCTATTTCCCAGCAAAAAGTCTCGTATTCGGTTACTAAAATTCCCGATCGCTGCTACTACAATTTGCGCTTGTTCCATATTCATAAGCGCTATATTATTCATTCCCCAAGTGTATAATTCTTCAGCAAATTTATCATTAAGTTTATCTAGGTTAATTGCCATAAAATCATAAATATCTTCTGGCTTTTCATCACTATATAAACTCAATTGTAAGAGTTTTGTTAAAAAATTAGATGCTACTGGTAATTTTTCTTCTGTGTTGCTGGGTATGGGAAAAGACGAACCTGTTGCTGTTGCTAATTCAGCAGATAATGTTCTTAAAAAAGTAGCGGCTTTTTGGTCTACTCTATCTTCGAGAACTTTAGCTACTCTTTTCATTGTTTCTATGAAATCAGCATCTATTAGTTCTTGATTAGCATTTAAGATTTCTGATATCGCACTACTTGGACTGCTAAGTAGTGCTTGAATTAAATTGAGATAGGCTTCTCGACGTAGTTCACTATCCATAGCAGCAGTTAGACGTATTAGTAGGTTTTTCAGCAGTAATTTTTTAATTTTAAATTATTAAACATTTAAAGTACTTATTGTTATAATATATAACTATTAATTTTTAATAATAATCATTGCGAAAATTGAATTATTATTAAAATATGTAATTTAAATGTACAATAATTAAAATTATAGGAGGTTTAAATATAATATAAACTTAATAGCGCTAATTTGGCAAGTCCCTAAGAAATAATTATGGCCTTTTGGCATAATTTTTTAAGAATTTACAAAAATATATTGCACTTTTTTTTTAGCTGTGCTATTATTGCTTATGCTAAACCAAAAGCGGATGTGGCGGAATTGGCAGACGCGCCAGATTTAGGTTCTGGTTCTGAAAGGAGTGAAGGTTCAAGTCCTTTCATCCGCATTAAAAATAGTTGTTTAAGGCTAATTGCTTATTATATAACAGTTTTAAGCTTTTAGCTAAATTTTTATCTAAATTATTTAATTTTTGTGTTCCCTCAAAATTCCCTTATTACTATCCAGGATAAGGGATAAATAAATCAATAAACCAAGAAACACTCCCTAAAAGTGTAATGACTATCATGGTATTTAAGAGGGAAGATGCTTAATTAATACTTTCCCCGCCATGAGAATAGTAAAAAATATTTAACTTAAAAAGCCAATAAAAAGCCACCTAGAAGAGTGGCTTTTTAACTTAATTGCAAAAATTGAAAAATCTACACATCATAGTAGAGAGAAAATTCATAAGGATGTGGACGTAAACGCATTGGGTTTACTTCATTATCCAACTTATAAGAAATCCAAGTATTTAGGAAATCTTCAGTAAATACACCGCCAGCCAACAAGAACTCATGATCTTTTTCCAAAGCTGCTAAAGCTGCATCCAGAGAACCTGGGGTAGAAGGAACATGAGCCAATTCTTCTGGGCTGAGGTCGTAAATATCTTTATCCAAAGGTTCGCCCGGATCAGTTTGATTTTTAATACCATCCAAACCAGCCATTAACATAGCAGCAAAGGCTAGATATGGGTTACAGGTAGCATCTGGGCAACGGAATTCAAAACGTTTGGCTTTCGGGTTAGTACCAGACAGAGGAATACGAACGGCGGCGGAACGGTTGCCTTGAGAATAAGCTA
>CAWUOF010000122.1:0-9589 GCA_963923765.1 uncultured bacterium
CTGACTTCCTCGATCGCACCTGTAGGAAATTTTGGGTATTTTTATGAAGAACATATTCAACTTAGTAAAGGCGATAAACCCTTAATTTTTGATATTGAGGATGTACCTAACTCTAATATTAGTGCCCAAATGTTGGTAACAACAAATACCCGCATTAAAGCGAAACCTGTAGATGCATCAGAATTAGCACAAAATCAAAAATCTGATTTATTACAAGGGCAAGTTTTAGCTATTACTGGCTATGCTTGCACCCAAGGACATTTCCGCGTAACTTTAGCCCAATCTATACCGGGTTTTGGTAATGTTGGTTTTGTATATTGGCAGCACGTTAAAATTAAAAAAGATGCCGATATAATACCGTTTGATCCGGATGCGTTAACAGCTACTATTATCCAAGCTACTGTATTTAAACGGCGTGCTGTAGATAGTAGTCAATTAAGTGCTAATGATAAGGTGAATTTACCTTTAGGTAGGGTTTATGGTGTATCTAGTTATGGGTTAGAAGATAATCATATTAAAGTAGCTTTAACGGAACAATTACCGCCGATCGGAAATACAGGATATGTTGTGCCTGCTCATGTGCAAATGCGACGAGGCGGTCGAGTTTTTGAGGCTTATCCGCGCCAAGTAGAATTAAATGTACCCTATTTTTCCCAGCGAGATAATCCGCGTTTTTATTGGTCTACTTGTAATGTTACTTCCATCGCAATGGTATTTTATTATTATGGAGTGCGATCGCAATCCGGAGGACAGTTAGAAGATGAGCTTTTACAATGGTGTTTAAATAAATATGGTGAAGGTTCACAAACAGATCATACTGTACTTTCAGAATTAATTAGAGCATATCGTTTTAAAACCAGTTTTAGTAATACTCGTCGTTGGGCTGAAATTGATAATGAGTTAATTAATAGACGCCCAGTAGTATTAGCCGGAGACTTTACCGCCACAGGGCATATAGTGTGTGTGATTGGTTTTAATCCTAGTGGTTTAATTATTAATGATCCTTGGGGAGATGCATTGACTGGATATAGTGATACAGAAGGCAGAAAATTACTTTATCCTAATGCCTATTTAAATCAGGTTTGTGGTCCTGAAGGTAATGTTTGGGCGCATTTTATTTCCCCATAAACATTTCCCCATAAAACTAATAAAAAGCCGAGAGTTAAAACCCTCGGCTTTTGCATTATCCTAAAAAATAAATTTTTATTGGTTAACTGCGGGAGTAATTTCGATATGAGCGGCAGGAACTGTATTATTAGGAACTGTATTATTAGGTTGGGCTGTATTTCCCATTCGCATACGTTGTAATTGCAAAGTGCGGAATTGGTCGGCAGCATCATTAACATTTTGCCGTTTTTCCGTAGCAAATTCCTCCATTGGGCGATTATTAAAATTAGCTTTATGCATCATATCAAACATATTCAAAGAACCGTTACTACTGCCAGTAAAGCTATCTCGCTCGTTTTGGTTCTTAAAATTAGTATCTGACTGGGGGTCGCCATAAGTTTCTGCTAGGCTAGATTGAGATAGTATTACGGGGGCGATTCCTAGGGCTGCTAAAGTAGCAACAAAAATCAATTTAGTTTTCATAGATATTAGTAACCAAAAGCTTTTGTTTTGATAGGTAACATCCCAAAATTGTAAAAAACTGTTGTTGCGATCGTTTCGCTATTTTTATACTATCAACAAAATCTATAGATATTTGTATAGTTAAAAAATAGTTTTTTACAAAATTGAGATGCACCTTTTTGATAACTATTCTAATCAAGCAAAGGTGCGACGGAGGAGAGGTTGAATAATTACTAGCGCTACAATGTCAAAGGCGAGTAATATCAGTAGCGCGGTACCAAAACTAATCGCACCCCAAGGAGCTTGCATTACTATGCTACCTAATGACCAGTCATTATGGAAATAAAGATAGCGAATTGGTTCGATCGCGTAGCTAAGAGGATTCAAGCTGGCGACAATTTGCAACCATTTCGGCATAAAAGCAAGAGGGGCTAGGGCGGTACTGGCAAAAAGTAGGGGTAAATTGGTAACGAAAATAACCGCGATCAGTTCGATGTGACCCGGCAGGGCAAAAGCCAAACCGAGACTAAGGGCAGTTACGCCCAAAACTAGCAAGAAAATAATTAAAGCGATCGCGCTTAAACCTAAAGGCCCCGGCAATCCCGCCCCGATAAAGGCACCAGCAGCGATAATTACTGTGCTTTGAATAAAGCTAAGGGTAACGATAAAAATTGCTGAAGCTAAAACAATAGAAAACCTAGACACCAAAGGTGCTACTAATAAACGATTAAGAAAACCAAATTCGCGATCGAACATTACAGGCAACCCGGCATTTAACGCACCGGCAAAAGCTGTAAATACAATTATGCCAGCACTCAGAAACTGCCCATAATTTTGACTTTCTCCGAAAATACCTTTCGGTGCATTTTCAAATAGCGCCCCAAATAACACTAACCACATTAAAGGCTGAATTATACCCGCAATTAGGGTAGAGGGCCGTCTTTGCAATTGAATAAACAGACGCTTAGTTAAAGCTAGGGTTTCTTGCATTAATTCCCCAAAAGCACTATTACTAGCTTCTGGCTGCAAGGGTATTTCTAATTTAGGAGGAGTTACAGTGGTACTCATCTTGATTTTGTTTCCTTGGTGTTGATGATAAATTTTACCAATTAATTTATACCAAAAATCTCTAAAAATTCCCTGGCAGTCATATCATTTCATATTATTATTCTGTAATTTTTCTATCTTTTTCAAACCAGGCAATTACTTGTTTAACAGTTAAATCTGGAATTGGTACGGCTTTTTCTTGGGAAATTTGCTCTAAAGGGTTTATAGCAGATAATACCAATCTAGTAAAAAAAAGCTTAAAACTGGCATCGAGTTCTATTTGTTGTTGTATATTTTTATCGTTCTCTATCCAATTAATTATTTGATTTTCGTTAATTTCGGTAACGGGTAAGCCTGTTACTTGAGAAATTTGTTGCAGCGATCGCAACGCATAAATTGCTAATCTAACTGCAAATTTATCACGGGAAGCAAGTAAAGCTGTGTCTACTGCTGCTGACTCTTCCCGCGTTAAAAATTGCATTAATTGATTTTCGGTTTCAGCCATGATAATTTATGTCAATTTATCTGGGTTAAAATGCTAATTTTAGCTAGACTCTTGAATCATATAGCCACAGCGATGTTCTCCGTTAATCATCCAATAGGTACGTTCTACTATACAATCTGGGAGAACAGCCGCAAACATTTCTAATTCGTGACCACAAATACTAGGAAAAGATTCGGCAACATTGGAAATTGCACAATTATGCTCAGTGAGCATAAATCTTTGTTTATAGATATTCCCATTAGGTTCTATGGGATACCATTCGGCCATATAGCCTTCGCTGAGACGCATTTCGACAAGTTTGGCCACCCGTTCTTGCAGGGAACCATTACCGACCCGATCGCGATATTCTTCGGCTTTGCGTTCCCATTGTTTTTTCAAAATCGAGCTTACTTGGTCATGGCCAACAGTTTTGGCCAGGGTATCCAGCAGAGAAACAGCAAATTCTCCGTAATGATTAGGAAAGCGATCGCGCCCTTCTCGACTAAGCTGATAAAAATGCTGGGGACGACCCATCCCCGCTTGCATCGATTTATGTATTATCAATCCTTCCGACTCTAAATCTTTTAAATGACGCCGAATCGCCTGGGGACTAATATCTAAAGTCTCCGCCAATTCCTGGGCATTCGCTTGCCCACGTTTTAACAGATATTGCAGGATGTCATGTTTGGTCGAAGTATGCTGAGTAGTTACCATCATCTGACCCACTGTTTACTAAAAAACATCTAAACTAGTTGACTTATACAACCCTCTTGTTGCTAAAGTATTCTAAAATACACTAAAGCAACAAACCAGTTGTTTTAATTGTAATCATTGTAATCATAGTTGGATGCAGTGTCACGCCCAACCATCTGCTATCCTCAAATCCCTATAGGGGCAGTCCCTTGCCCCCCTAAATACACATCGAGAGAACACTAATGAGTCCTACAGTTCAAAATTTAGTCAATCAACCGTACAAATACGGCTTTGTCACCAATATAGAATCAGATACCATCCCTCGCGGGCTAAACGAAGACATTATCCGCCTAATCTCTGCCAAAAAAAATGAGCCAGAATTCATGCTAGATTTTCGTCTACGCGCCTATAGGCAATGGCTGAAAATGCAAGAACCAAGCTGGCCCCATGTTAATTATCCCCCCATAAATTATCAAGATATTATTTACTATTCAGCCCCTAAGCAAGCTAAGAAAAAATTAAATAGTCTGGAGGAAGTAGACCCCACCCTCCTAGAAACCTTTGAAAAACTAGGTATTCCCCTATCTGAACAAAAACGCCTCTCTAATGTTGCCGTAGATGCCATATTTGATAGTGTTTCCGTTGCTACCACTTTTAAAGAAAAATTAGCCAAAGAAGGAGTTATTTTTTGCTCGATTTCCGAAGCAATGCACGAACACCCAGAATTAGTGCAAAAATATCTAGGCAGTGTTGTACCTATCGGCGATAACTTTTTCGGTGCCCTCAACTCCGCCGTATTTAGCGATGGTTCCTTTGTTTACATTCCCAAGGGCGTTAAATGCCCAATGGAATTATCTACATATTTTCGTATTAATAACGGTGATTCTGGTCAGTTTGAACGTACATTAATTATAGCCGAAGAAAGCAGTTATGTTAGCTATTTAGAAGGTTGCACGGCGCCGATGTTTGATACCAATCAATTACACGCAGCCGTAGTAGAATTAGTTGCCTTAGATAATGCCGAAATTAAATATTCTACAGTACAAAACTGGTATGCTGGCGATGAAAACGGCAAAGGCGGTATTTATAACTTCGTAACTAAACGCGGTTTATGTCAAGGCATAAACTCAAAAATCTCCTGGACTCAAGTAGAAACCGGTTCCGCTATTACTTGGAAATATCCCAGTTGTGTATTAGTTGGTGATAACTCTGTAGGTGAGTTTTATTCCGTTGCTTTAACTAACCATAAACAACAAGCTGATACTGGCACAAAAATGATTCATATCGGCAAAAATACCCGCAGTACAATTATTTCTAAAGGTATCTCTGCTGGTAAATCTTCTAATAGTTATCGTGGCTTAGTCAAAATGGGGCCAAAATCGGCAGGTTCTCGTAATTATTCCCAGTGCGACTCCATGTTAATTGGTGATAACGCCCAAGCCAATACTTTCCCCTATATTGATGTGCAAAATAATAATGCCAAAGTAGAACATGAAGCATCTACTTCTAAAATTGGAGAAGATCAACTTTTCTATTTTGCCTCTAGGGGTATTTCGGCGGAAGATGCAGTTTCCATGATGATTAGCGGTTTCTGTAAAGATGTATTTAATAAACTGCCGATGGAATTTGCTGTGGAAGCCGATCGACTACTTAGCCTAAAACTAGAAGGTAGTGTTGGTTAATTACAGTAAACTCTAGTGCATCTCAAAATTGTAAAAAAACCGTTGTTGCCCCCGTTGTTGCCCCAGTTGTTGCGCTGTCTTCGCCTCTTTTGGAATAATACAACGATATTTCCCTAGTTAAAATATGTTTTTTTACCAATATTGAGATGCACTCGATCGCCTGTATATTAACAACCTTAACTATTACCCAATTTAGGGATAATTTCCACACCCAAAAAACGCAAAAATAACTAACTAACCAGTTATCTGTAATTTTTGTTTGTAAATTTTGGTTGTAATTCTAAAATTAAGAACGCAGAAATCAAGAGGTAAACTAGAAAAATGATTGTCGAAAATAGTCCAGTTATTCTATCAGTTCGAGATTTAACCGCCGATGTAGATGGTACACAAATTCTTAAAGGATTGAATTTGGAAATTAAAGCAGGAGAAATCCATGCAATTATGGGGCCTAATGGCTCTGGTAAAAGTACCTTTTCTAAAATATTAGCAGGACATCCTGCCTATACCGTCACAGGCGGTGAAATAATTTTCCAAGGCCAAAATCTCTTGGAAATGACACCAGAAGACAGGGCAAGAAATGGCGTATTTTTAGCCTTTCAATATCCTTTAGAAATACCAGGAGTAAGTAATCTTGACTTTTTACGAGTAGCTTATAATTCTCGTCGCAAACATCAAGGTTTGTCAGAATTAGACGCCTTTGATTTTGATGAATTAATACAGGAAAAATTAGAAATAGTCAAGATGGATCCCGCGTTTTTAAGCCGGAGTCTAAATGAAGGATTTTCCGGTGGCGAGAAAAAGCGCAACGAAATTTTACAAATGGCGCTATTAGAACCGAAATTAGCCATTTTAGATGAAACAGATTCCGGTTTAGATATAGACGCTCTTAAAATAGTAGCTAATGGGGTAAATCAATTAGCTAATGCTGATAACTCTATGCTATTAATTACTCACTATCAGCGCTTGTTAGATTACATTATTCCCGATTTCATTCATGTTATGGAAGGCGGTCGAATTCTCACCACAGGCAGCAAAGAATTAGCTTTAGAATTAGAAAGCAAAGGTTATGATTGGTTATTAGAAGAACCGGTAGGGGCGGGAGTGTAATAAATATGCAACTTGTCGAAAATTCCAGTCAGATCGATCGTAACTCCTATTTAGCTGGGTTGTTAGAAACAATTACCCCAAACCCAACAAATACCCCAGAATGGTTAAAAACCATCCATTCCCACGCCTCTGCTGTAGTGGAAGAATTAGCTATTCCCACCACCCGTGATGAAGAATGGCGTTTTACAGACATTTCCCCCTTATTACAGGTAAAATTTGAGGCAGCAAAACCCTTAAATGTACCTCTAAATACCTTAACTACTTTGCCAGAAGCAGCTAAAAGTCGGTTAGTATTTGTTAATGGCATTTATGCCCCCGAACTTTCTGCCATTGCTGACTTACCAGAAGGAATATTTATTGGTAATTTAGCAACAGCTTTAAATACAGCTTCTTTGCAAAATATTCTCCCAGAATATCTCGCCAAACAACCAGGAAATCAAGAAATTTTCACCGCTTTAAATACCGTCGGTTTAACCGATGCCGCAGTAGTATGGGTATCAAAAAATAAAATAGTAGAAACACCAATTCATCTACTATTTTTGTCTACAGTAAAAAATACCCCGACAATTTCACAACCTCGCTGTTTAATAGTGGCAGAAGCTAACAGTAGTGTTACTTTAGTAGAAGAATATGTTTCTGCTTTTACCTCTCAAGCCAATATTCCCTATTGCACTAACTCTGTTACCGAAATTTGGCTAGGAGAAAATGCCCGGGTAAATCATAATAGAGTACAGCAGGAAAGTGGCGCATCATTCCATATTGGTAAAACTGCAATTTCCCAAGCTAGAAATAGTCAATATCAGGGTATTGCTATTAATTTAGGCGGCAAAATTTCTCGCCACAATTTAGAAATTTTCCAAACCGGAGAAGCCACCGAAACTACTCTAAATGGTTTAACTATGATAGCTGCCCAACAATTGGCAGATACCCATAGTTTAATCTCCCTTAATCATCCTCATAGTAACAGTCGGCAATTACATAAATGTATCGTAGACGACAAGGCACGGGCGGTATTTAATGGCAAAATCTTTGTACCTAAACGCGCTCAACTTACCGATGCTGGGCAATTAAGCCGCAATTTATTATTATCTCCCAAAGCTAGGGTAGATACAAAACCGCAGCTTGAAATTACCGCCGATAACGTTAAATGCTCTCATGGTGCTACTGTTAGCCAATTGGATAGCGAAGAAATTTTCTATCTGCAAAGTCGGGGTTTAAATGCTAATGACGCACGCAATCTTTTAATAGATGCTTTTGCCGTAGAAATTATTAACCAATTACCCGTAAAATCTATGCGAAAATTATTGGCTCGCTGCGTTGCTTGTCGTGCAGACTCTTTAGAAGTTTGTCGCTAACTGCCTTTATATTTTAGATCTCTTCCCAGCTATGTCTGGAAATTATTAGCGGAAGGCAAAGCCTTCCGTTATCTATTACAAATGCTTCAAAATTCCCAACTCAAATACTATGACTTTGACTCAAGAAAAAACTCTCGCTGCTAAAGTTCGTGATGATTTTCCCATTTTATCCCAGGAAGTTAACGGACATAAATTAGTTTATCTTGATAATGCTGCTACCTCGCAAAAACCTGTACAAGTTTTAACAACTTTACAGGAATATTACACAGAATATAATTCTAATGTGCATAGAGGAGTACATACACTCAGTGCAAAGGCGACTAATGCCTATGAAGCAGCTAGGGAAAAAGTAGCGAAATTTGTTAATGCTGCTTCTCATCAGGAAATTGTTTATACTCGCAATGCTTCTGAGGCAATTAATTTAGTTGCCTATACTTGGGGTTTAAGTAATTTGCAAAGGGGAGATGAAATTATTCTCTCAGTGATGGAACACCATAGCAATTTAGTGCCTTGGCAAATTGTTGCTAAAAAAACTGGGTCAGTGTTGAAATTTGTAGAATTAACAGAAACCCAAGAATTTAATTTAGAACAATTTAAACAATTGATTTCTGATAAAACTAAATTAGTTTCTGTAGTGCATATTTCTAATACTTTGGGTTGTGTGAATCCCATAAAAGAAATTACAGAAATTGCCCATAATTACGGAGCAAAAGTATTAATTGATGCTTGCCAAAGTGCCCCCCATACTATCTTAAATGTGCAAGATATTGATTGTGATTGGTTAGTAGCATCAGGACATAAAATGTGTGCCCCTACTGGTATCGGTTTTCTGTATGGAAAATTAAATGTTTTGCGGGCTATGCCTCCGTTTTTAGGAGGTGGGGAAATGATTGCTGATGTGTTTTTAGATTATTCTACTTATGCGGATGTACCGGCAAAATTTGAAGCAGGTACACCTGCTATAGCTGAAGCGATCGCCCTGGGTGCTGCGGTAGATTATCTAACTAATATAGGTATGGATAATATTGCTACCTATGAACATGAATTAACTGCTTATTTATTCCAACAATTAAATCAAATTCCCCAGCTAAAATTATACGGTCCCCAACCAAAAATAGATGGTAGTGGCAGGGCAGCTTTAGCAGCATTTACCGCCGGAGAAGTACACCCCCATGATTTATCTACTATTTTAGATCAAGCTGGGGTTGCTATTCGTGCTGGTCATCATTGTACACAACCTTTACACCGTTATATAAATGCTCAATCTACAGCACGGGCAAGTTTATATTTTTATAATACCCGCGCAGAAATTGATGTATTTATTAACGCTTTAAAGAATGCGATCGAATTTTTTGGCGGCATTTTTGGTTAATATCTGGTTAATATCTGTCAAATATACCGCCAGAAATTATTAAAATCCTGGCGGTTTTAGAGAAAATTTATGTTAACATAGTATAATTAAATAAAACTAATTAAATTTGGATTTTTAGGAGTAAATATAAAAATGATTACTACCTTAGCGATCGCCCCAGAAACCCGAACCATATTAGACAATATAAGCTGGGAAACTTTTATCACATTACTAAAAGAAACAGGCGATAGTCGTGGCTATCGTTTTGCTTATAATAACGGTACTTTAGAAATTATGACAC
>CAWUOF010000123.1:0-9540 GCA_963923765.1 uncultured bacterium
CATGAAACAGCCCTAACCCTACAGTTAGAAATATAGGACTTTGCATAACCAAATAAAAATTAAAGCTTAAAACGCTTATTATGTAAAAATTTAATTCTTGCATTATCTATTCTTGCATTGTCTATATTGTATTAGGAAAGTGATGTATATTATTAAGGATGAATTTGGCTTAAAATTAACCGCAAGCGATCGTAATCATCTTTAAGCAAAACACTCAAAATACGGCCAGCTTTTACTAACCATTCTCGATCGGCTTTACGAAATTTATAAACATCACGAATAGCCGCAGCAGTTAAAGCTTCAATAGGAGCGTTATTTATTTGTAGTAAAGTCCGTAAAAAATCTAACTCTTCAGTAAATTTAATCACCTCTTCTGCATGACATTGATAAACAGCTTGATGAATTTGCGGTGGACGAGGAGGAATATATTGATAAAACTTTAAACCTTTAATTTGAGAACCATTTAAAGACTCTTGCGGAACTCCAAAACCTACAATAGCAGCACGAAACTCTGTTTTTAGCATAGCAAAAATTTGCGGTTGCTGTTCTCGTAATTCTTGTAGAGATAAACCTAACGCGCGGGCACGGTGTACAGAATCGATGGGAGTAGTAGTAGCATAATAAACTATTGCATAAACTTGATTACCCGACTCTTCATCGATCGATTTAACCCAACTACCAAAAGCAGGCATAACTGGAAAACTTAAATCATCCGGTTCCAAACATTGAGCTAAAAATTCTGTCGTTGCTGTTTCAATTACCTCAGCAATATAGTTGGGCTGGTGATTTTCAGAACTTTTTTGTGGTATGGGGAGGCGCATAGTATTTAGGGGGAAATGGGGCAGGGTAGAGATGGGGCAGGGGAACAATGGCAGGGCTATTTTATGGTAACAAAATTGGAAGCAGACAACACCTTTTACTGAAGTATATTTGACCTTCTGCAATTGATGAAAACCCCAAAAGTCTCTAAAGATTTATCTTAAACTAAGCCAGGATATCACCATCCTAACTCGTCTTGAGAACCGTATATGAGAGTTTCCACCTCATAAGGCTCGTTGTACGACGTTTGTCATACAAACCGTCTAGGGATGTCTTCCCATCGTAACAGTGCCAATTAACTGTTTATTATCCTTGGTATTTTTACAACCTTGAGATTTAGGAATAATATAATTATTTGATGGCAGTTAAACAAATCAGCGAAATTTATATAAATCTTTAGAATCTCAAGCTAAAACTACTCAATGCAGATACATATTAATGTAGATAAAAGTCATAATACACATATTACTCGAAAAGTTGCCGTTTTTAAAGTGCCCAAAAATGTCCAAGTTAATGGGACGGGCAGTGAAATGTTTATCAAAGTTACTAGAAGTGGAACTAGAGGATTAAAACCTTATCAACAGACTATGTATTGAGTAGTTAAATAGAAACTTCAGGTATAATGCTAATTATCTGTAACTTTGCGGTATGATGAAAATTGGCGAAATTAAGTTTTTCGGAAGTTTGTAACCTTATAATTACTGAGGAAAAATTTTAGGATTTGTTCCTATAATAGTAGAAACTTAGGTGATTTACATTGAATTACTAGAAATACCTAATAAATGTTGAGATTAAATGAACCATGAAAGCAAAAATTAGAGATACAGAAATTTATTTTGATATTGATGGTTGTGGTTTAGCTGTTACAGAACAGGGAATACGTGAAAAACCAGTTGCCTTGATTATTCATGGTGGACCTGGTGTAGATCATACCAGCTTTAAACCTTGCTTTTCTCCCCTGAGTCATTATTTACAAATGGTTTATTTTGATCATCGAGGTCAGGGCAGATCAGCCCGTAATTCAAAAGAAACTTATACTCTGGAAAATAATGTTGAGGATATGGAAGCTTTACGCCAATATTTAGGGTTAGAAAAAATTATTTTAATTGGTTCTTCCTATGGGGGTATGGTTGCCCTTTCCTATGGAATTAAATATCCACAAAATGTTTCTCATTTAATTGTAATTGCCACAACAGCTAGTTATCGTTTTTTACAACGCGCTCAAGAAATTTTAGCACAACGGGGAACCCCAGAACAAATCGCGATCGCCTCTAAACTTTGGGATGGTAATTTTGAAAATGAAGAACAGTTACGGCAATTTTTTCAAGTTATGGGTTCAATGTATTGCCACACTAATAACCGCAAAACCAATTCCCAAGACCCAGACCAAACTATTTTATCGGTTGATGCCATTAATGTTGCTTTTAGTGGTTTCTTAAAAACCTATAATATCGTTAATGAATTACCTAAAATTACCTCACCAACACTTGTAATTGCAGGAAAATATGATTGGATCTGCCCCCCAGAATTTTCTGAAGAAATTGCCCAAGCTATTCCTAACGCCCATTTAAAAATATTTGCAAATAGTGGCCACTTAATTCGCGTAGATGAACCGAAATTACTTTTAGATGAAATTATTGCTTTTCTACCTAAGTAAGCGGGAAAAATTGAGGTATATAAAAAAATCTAAAATTACTTAAAACTCCTTTTTTTATTAGTTAGTCTTAGAAAAAGATTTTTAAGAAATTGTTTTTTTTCGGTTTTTTCATTAATCTTATCGACACGGGTTTATTTATATGGTTATTTGATATCATAAATTATAGTGACTGGAATTAAGCTAAAAACAATGAGCAGGTAAAATCAGATTAATTCGGTTTTGACTGAGTAGAAATAAACCAGTTTTTTTGAAAAAACCTGATTGGGTATAGCAGTAGAATATATTTAAAATAATTAAATATTAGTGAATAATAAATTATCAGAAAATCCCATAATATATGATATCTTTTATTATTGAAAAATAAAATACATGATTATTTAGTGATTTTATGGCTGAAAATATTAGCAATAGTTTCTAATAATTGATTTTCACTATAAGGTTTAGTAAAATAATGAATAGCTCCCAATTCTAAAGCCATTTGTCTATGTTTAAAACCACTGCGAGAAGTTAACATAGCTACTGGAATATGAGTAAATTGCGTTATAGATTTTATCCTTCTAAGTAATTCAAAGCCATCCATTCGAGGCATTTCAATATCAGCTATAATCAAAGAAACTTCTAAGCCGTTGAGGAGTTTTTCTAAGGCATCTTGACCATCTTTAGCTTGCACTATGCGATAACGTGCGCGAGTTAAAGTTAAGGCGAGTAAGTGTCGAATAGTATAGGAATCATCTACTATTAAAATTTGAGGTTGAGAATTATTATTAGCCTTTGAATTAGTAATAGAGTTTTCTTCAGATACAGCTACAGCAGTGGTGTGGTTATGGTTAACTTGACCAATTAAATCATCAACATCTAAAATAGTGACAACTCGACCATCTCCTAAAATTGTGCAGCCTACAATACCACGAGGTTTTGGCATGGGCATAGGTAAAGCTTTTACAACTATTTCTTGTTGCCCGACAAGTCTTTCTACAGCTATACCTAAGACTCCTTCACTGGAAGCTAAAACTAATACGGGAATGTGATTTTGTTGGAGGGGATCGGGAGAGGGTATATCTGGATGGGATAAGTTATATTGTAGTAAATCTTGTAGTCTAACTAGGCGGATATATTCATTTCGCCAACGTAGCATAGTTTGTTTACCTGCCATTTGAATTTGATTAGCTTGGATGTGGATAATTTCTTCAACGGCATCGAGGGGAACGGCGATCGTATTATGGTCTATACGTATTAATAATGCTTCGGCGATCGACAGCATTAGGGGTAATTTTAGAATAAAACTTGTGCCTTTTCCTAGACGAGAATCAACTTTTACCTGTCCGCGTACTTGGCGCAAATTAGCGCGAACGACATCTAGCCCTACTCCTCGCCCAGATAAATCAGTCGTTTTTAAAGCAGTACTAAAACCAGGCCAAAATAAAAATTCGTATAGTTCATTAATTGATAGTAATTTGGCTTGATCTATACTGGCAAAACCTTTTTCTATTACACGCTGGCGAATGATTTCTGGATCTATACCTTTACCATCATCAGTAATGGTAATAATAGTTTGTCCACCTTGATGACGAGCTTCTATTTCAATAGTACCACTAGGAGGTTTACCGGCAGCTATTCTAACTTCTGGGGTTTCTATACCATGATCAAAGGCATTGCGAACTAAATGTACTAAAGGATCTCGGAGGGCATCTAATAAACTTTCGTCTATTTTGGTATCTCTTCCTATTAATAATAGATTAACTTCTTTGTTATAATTGCGACACATTTCTCGCAAAGCGCGGGGTAGATGATCGACGGCACGGCTAAAGCTAACTACCCGCATTTGCATAACACGCGATCGCAATTGTTCGGTAATACGTCGTAATTGATCTGTACTGCGTTCAAATTTATTGACTAAGGTATCAATATTACCTGCTGATTGGGCAATATATTGAGTTAAGGTAATTACTTCGTTAGCAGTAGTGTGAAATTCTGTATATCTATCTAATTCTAAAATATCAAAGGTTAAATTAGAGTTTAAATTAGAGTTTAAATTATTTAAATTGTTTGATTTATGTAAAAATGATATATTTGGATGATTAATGCTTAATTCTGGATTAGATAGGCGATCGTATTCTTCCCGCAATTCCCCACCAAATTGATTTAATTCTACAATTCGCCGTCGTAGGCGTTTAACTTCCGATCGCAATTGACTTTCTTGTAATTCTAAATTTGTCCGATTAATTACTAATTCCCCTACTAAATTAACTATTTCTGTTAATCTTTCTAAATCTACTCGAATAGTTGGCCGTGATACTGGGGCAGTATTAGAAGTAACAGGAATAGGTGCGGAAATAGGGGAGATATCATTAATATTTTCTTCGTTTATTTCGTTTATTTGGTTTACTTGATTTATTTGGTTATTTTCAGTTATATTATTTTCCTGTATTTCTGGTATTTCTGGGATAATATTTTCGGTTTGTGGTGGTGTTATTGTGACAGGAATAACATTTATTGATTCTCCTGCTAATACCTGCGATCGAGCAGTTTGTAAATTTTGAGCAATTGTCCAGCCATAGGATTGCAAAGTTTCCACTTGCAGATTAGGATAATCTATTAAGCTTCTTAATTCCTCTACTATTTGTTGAAAATCTGGCAGTTGTAGCATTCCTGCAACGCCGGAAAGCTGGTAATAAATTTCATTTATAGCTGTGACAGTTGTTTCTAAACTTTCTGCATTGACTTGGGAAATTTCTGTTTCTAATCGATTAAAAACAGGAGTTAATTCTTGTTCAAAAATAATTTTAACAATAGCATTATTACCTGGGGATGTTGTTGGTGAATTAGTCGGAGGTTTTTCTTTACCATAGATTTTTTCTATATGAGATTTAAGCTTAGATATTTCCTCTATTTCCGTTGTTACTTCATTATTACCAAAACAAACTTTATTGGTAATACTTTTTAAGTAATCTACTCCTTCTAACAAAGCAGTAATAGTACTATGTTCTAAATGAGATAAATCTATTTGATCGCGTAAAATAGCAAAACAATCTTCTAGGGCATGAGCAGCTTGTGATAAACTTTCTAACCCAAACATTAAGGCAGAACCCTTAATAGAATGAGCCGATCGAAACATATTTTTAACTATCACCAAACGCTCTTGGTTAGTGGGAGAATTTTCGATAGTCAATAAATCTGATTCTAGGGATTTTAAAAAATCCTGAGTTTCTGTTACAAATATTCCTATGAATTCATTAAAATAATCAGGTTTCATTGGGTAATTAATAATGATTGATTAGTACAAAGCAGGAAAATTAGAGCCGGGTAAAATTAACTACGAAAATTTGCTACAGAATTTTGTAACTTATTTACAGCGACACTTAAGCTATCGAGGGAATTAGTCACTTCTTCCGCTTTTTGGGCAGTATTAGTAGAAATTGCGCTAACTTGCTGCACAGAAACAGATATTTCTTCAGCAAAATCAGCTTGTTTACTAGCAGCCCTAGTAATATTTTGTACTAAAGAATTCATTTCGCGGCTGACTTCAATAATAGCAATCAAATGTGTTTTAGCTTCTGCTGATAGTTTTGTACCTTTAACTACTTCTTCAGTACCTTCTTCCATAGCTGCCATAACGCGAGAAATTTCTTCTTGAATTGTGGTAACAATTTCCGATATATCTTCTGTAGCAGCAGCCGATCGCTCTGCTAATTTACGAACTTCTTCAGCCACAACAGCAAAGCCTAAGCCATGCTCTCCAGCCCTAGCCGCTTCTATAGTTGCATTCAAAGCTAATAAATTAGTTTGAGAAGCTATTTGAGAAATAGAAGTAACTATTTTACCAATTTGTTGTGACGACTCACCTAAGCGTTTCATCATTTTAGAAGTATCAGCAATAGTTTGGCGAAGCTCAGTAATACCTGCCACTGCCCTATCTACTGCTGCACCACCAATTTCGGCTGTTTCTGCGGAAGATTGGGCGACTTTTTCCGCCCGTTGTGCTACTTCCGAAACATCTTTAATAGAGTTAACAATCCGTTTAATTTGTGTAATAGTATTTTCTATCTGTTGCGATTGTTCACGGGCTTGTTTAGTCAAATCATTAGTATTAGCAATAGATTCTGTAGTACCAGTTTTTACCTGAGCGGCTAAATCTTGAATACCATTAACTACTTTTCGTAAAGAACCTATCAGGAAATTAAAGGAATCTGCTACAGCACCGAGAATACCATTAGTAACAGCAGCTTTTACGGTTAAATCTCCCTTAGCTGCGCCTTTAATTTCGTTTAATAGCTTCAGCACTTGTTCAGTAAGAGAATCAGCTTCGGCTTTGCGTTCAGCCGCTAGTTTTTCTAATCTTTCTTCCGCTTCTTTGCGTTCGGTAATATCAAAACGAATGGCAATATATTTGATAATTTTGCCGTTGGTATCAAATATGGGAGAAATGGTGGAATCTACCCAATAGCAACTACCATTTTTGCTCTGATTTTTAACTTCTCCTTTCCAAATGTTACCCTGAGAAATTGTTGCCCACATATCTTGGAAGAACGATCGAGAATGATAGTCAGATTTAATTATATTATGAGTTTTGCCTAGAATTTCTTCGCGACTATAGCCAGAAATTTGCGAAAACTTATCGTTAACAAAGGTAATAATTCCTTTATGATCTGTTTCACTAACGATCGCCGCTTCATCCAAGGTATTTTGACGATTTTTAATTTCTTGCAATAGTCTTTCTTGTTCAGCAGCTAATTGTTCTAGGCGTTCTTTAGCTTGTTTATCTGTCGTCACATTACGCACAACAATTAAACCGCCCCGTAAAGACCCTGTATCATCTTTTAAAGGTCTACCATTCACTTTTAGCCATACACTTTCAGTATAGTTATGATGACGAGCAAATATTTCTACATCATTAATAAATTCTCCCCGACAAGCACGTTCTAAAGGTAAATCTGCTAAGGGATAGGGTGTGTGGCCATCAGGCATAAATAAACTATATTTAGTAGACCATTGATTAAGATTTGCATCGGTTAAACTAGACCCAAAAATTTCGGAAGCGGCGGGATTAAAAATCAAAAATTTACCTTGTTCATCAGCAACAATTACGCCATCACTCATACTTTTAAGTACTAGTTGTAAAATACTGGTTTGTTGTCGTAATTCTGCCTCGGTGCGTTTTAATTCCGCTTCTGCTTGTTTGCGATCGGTGATATCCAGACCCATTTCTACTACCATTAATTCTCCATTAATGTCATAGAAAGGATAATCGTAGATCTGATAATTGCGATTATTTGTACTATCATACCAATCCCAAATTTGCGGTTTTTTGCTGTCAAATACTCGGAAAGTTGGGCAATCTTCACAGGGAGATTCGCGATCGGCTATTACTTCATAACAAGGTCTACCTTTTCCTTCCCCAAACATTTCTTTAAATTTACGATTAGCAAAGCCCATAGAATAATCTTTGGCTTGTACGTAAAGAAAAGCGGGAATACCATCTAAAATAGAGAATAATCTTTGTTGTTCTGCTTCTAAAGCTTTTTGCGCTTCTACTCGTTCATTAATATCACTAAATATGGCAATAAAACCGATTAATTCACCTTTATCATCTTTAATTGCATCAGCGCGGCAAAATGTTGGTACTTTATGACTGTTACGGGTGCGTATTTCCGCTTCTCCACTCCAGGAAATTCCCTGTTGAGTAGTGGTAATAATTTGTCTACCCATATCTGGATCGACAAAAAGTGATACTGGCCCACCGGCGGCATTAAGTTGCTCTACTGAGTATTGAAATAAATTAGTAAAGGCTTGATTTTGATAAATATGTTTACCATGACGATCGGTAATAGATATAGCATCACTGCTACTTTCTACTGCTTTGCTAATTCTAGTTAAATTTTCTTGAATTTGTTTTTGTTCGGTAATGTCTCTGGCGATCGTAGATAGAAATTCTAAATTTCCCTGTCCGTCTTTATGGGATAAAATTACCTGAGAAACCGGAATTTCTCGACCATCACGACTAACAAATATATTTTCTCCTTTCCAGTAACCTGTATTAATTGCTGTCGGAATTGCTTCAGAAAAAACTAATTTTTGTAACCTTTCTGCTAAATGATTTTTTATCGAATTTCCTACTAGATTTTCTTCTTCCCCAAAGCCACATAAACGCCGTCCGGCTTTATTTATGTAAACTATATTTCCTTGAAGATCAGAGATACCAACATAGTCGGTAGTAGCTTCGAGAATAGTCGCTAATCTTTTTAATTCTGCTTCTGTGCGTTTGCGATCGGTAATATCCCTAGCCGTTGCATAGCTTAAATTTTGCTCATCAAAGGGTGTACTTGTCCACAATAACCATTTATACGAGCCATCTTTACACCGATAACGATTTTCAAAGGAAATAATTGTATTTTTATCCATTAAACGGACACAATTAAGGGTAGCTTCTACATCGTCTGGATGCACAAAATTAATAAATGGTTCGGCTTTTAATTCAGCAATACTGTAACCTAAAATATTTTCAAAAGCAGGATTAAGACGCAGAAAATAGCCGTTATTGTCAACAATACACAGCATATCTAGGGCGAGGGTAAAAAATTGATCACGTTCCGCATTAGCACGAGTTAATTCCGCAGTGCGATCGCTAACTCTTGCTTCTAATTCTGTATTTAAATTCCGCAATTTTGCCTCAGCCGTCGATCTTTTGCCATCTAAAATACTTAAATTTTTGGCATTCCACCAATTTAACCAGCCAAAACACATTATATTTAAAGCTGTTTGTAATGCTATGGCAATTTCTGTATTGTAATTATTGCTTCTATAACCGGCGATAATTAACCAGCCTATTGCACCTGGAATTATAATTAATGCTGGAGTTAATCGTCTAAACATTATCCCCCCCGCATCACCAGCAGTGCAAATTTTCATTACTCCGCGATCGGCACTAGCAAATAATATTCCTAAACATAATATTAAAAAATTTACTGATGTATGTAAAGCCATTTTGCTATAGGAAGTAATTCCCATCGGCGCACTTAGGCTATAAACATAACCCAATAGTCCAATAAAAGCTATAAAAAATGCTG
>CAWUOF010000124.1:0-9506 GCA_963923765.1 uncultured bacterium
CTTCCCTGGTAGGGAAGGGGCTGGGGGTTAGGTCTAATAAGGCTCAAATACATAATAAAAACTGCTGTAAGAATAGCAAAGACAGCACAATAATAAGGTTTTTAGATTAAGGTTTTTAGATTAAGATTTTTAGATTAAGATTTTTACATTAAGGTTTTTTTCCCTAGAGGCGATCGCTTACAAAACACCCACAGAAACCAGGATTTTTTGAGAAGATATTGATATAAAAGTAAAAATTCAATTACCCGGTTTCTGTTGTTTTGACAAGATATCTTATATCTTTAAATCCTTTAAATTTTTAATTACCTTACAACAGCCTTGTTTTTTTCTCCTGTCCTAATCCCAGCGAATTTTATCTAAATCTGGGTCTATATTTAATTTATTTTTATAAAAATCCGGGTTAATTTTTATGGCTTGTTCTAAACTATTTCGAGCTAATTCTATTTCTCCTTGTTTAGCATGACAACAAGCTTTATGATACCAAATTTCGCTGTCATCGGGATTAATATCTATAGCTTTATTAAAATCAGTAATTGCTTCTGCAAATTTGCCTAAATACATGAAGGCTAAAGCGCGATTTTGCCAGGTAAAGGCTTCTGGATAATCGGGCTGAATTGCTAAGGCTTGATTGAAGCTATCTATAGCTTCTTGGTAGTAACCTAATTTGTATAAAGTCTGGGCGCGATTATGCCATGCTCTAGGATAATCTGATCGATAGCTTATAGCTAAATCAAAACTTTCTAAGCCTGCTTCATAATGTCCTAACATGACTAACGCAATACCACGATTATTCCAGGCATCAGCATAATTAGGTACGAAATTTAAAGTTTTATCATAACTGGCTATAGCCGATCGCCAACGCCCTAAATTTGCCAAAACATCACCACGATTAAACCAGGCTGTCGGGTATTGAGGATTAATTTCTAAAGCTTTCTCAAAACTAGCTAAAGCTTCTTGATCTTTTTCTAAATTTCTCAAAGCAATGCCCCGCAAATTCCAAGCTTCATAAAAATTGGGGGAAATTTGTATGGCTTTTTCATAACATTCTACAGCTTCTTGATAACGCCCTAATTCTTCTAAAACTTCTCCCCATTTGTACCAAGTCGCTTCGGCTTCCGGTGCTATTTCTGCTGCTTTTTCATAACATTGTATAGCTTCAGGGTAGCGATCGAGGGCAAATAATACCTCCGCATATCGATAATTTACCAAATAATCCTGGGGTTTAATTTCTATAGCTTTACCATAACTTTCTGCGGCTGCTAAAATTTCTCCTAAAGCAAACAAAGCCTCACCACGCCAATAATGACATAAAAAATCTTTGGGTTCTATTTCCAGTGCTTTTTCGTAATATTGAGCAGCTTCTTGATAGTTACCCATGCCAAACATGGCATCCCCACAGCGATAATGGGACCAATAATCTCTAGGTTCAATTGTCAAGGCTTGCTGATAACAATTCACGGCTTCTTGATAATTACCTTGACGACGTAAAGCTTCTCCCCGTCGATACCACGCCCAATAATCATCGGGTCTAAGTGCCAGGGCGCGATCGTAACTATCTAGTGCCGCATCTATTCTACCCAATTCATCTAATACATTGCCGCGTTTATACCAAGCCCAGTAGTCATCGGGTCTAAGTGCCAGGGCTTTATCATAGCTGGCGAGAGCCTCTTCTAAACGATCTAAAGCACGTAAGGCTTTGCCTCTTTCGTACCATGCTTCATACCAATCAGGTTCTTGTGCTAAAGCTGTATCGAAACTGGCTAGTGCTTCTTCGTATAAACCCGATTTTAACAGGGTTTTGCCTTTATGGTGTAATGTACGAGCATCTTGATATTGGCTCATTGGTCAGTTGGTTTAATTCTTGTAAAATTCTGGTTTAACTAAGTTATTACTTAAATTTACAATTATAGCAACTGCCTGGAAGCACAAAAATTACACGGGTACACCTGATAGATATTAAATAACTGTTGTTTTGGTGTCTGGGCTGGCATCACAACAAAGGTTTTTAGAATTGGAAAATTATAATTTGAAAATATTGAAAATATAACCCTAGAAACTATTTTAGTTTTAGTAGACTGGGAAAGGCAATTTTTACAACAAGTTTTTGCATTTATTTCTAATGCTATACCCTACCAGATTTTTTCAAAAAACCTGGTTTCTTTTTACTCATCAAAAAGCGAATTGTTTTATTAGACTGTGAAATTTTGGGGATTTTCGGATTTGGGCAAAATCTGTTTCAATTATGGCTAATTTTTGATATTCGGATGGGTTGATTTCTAAGGCTTTTTTAAGATGGTTAATAGTTTGTTCTATATTGCCTTGCCGAGCATAACAACAAGCTTTATTATACCAAATATAATCATCATCTGGTTCCATTGCTAAAGCTTGTTCAAAACTCTCGATCGCTTCTTGGTAATAGCCTAAATTACAAAATATTTCGCCACGACGATACCAAGCTTGATAGTCATTTTCTGGGCAATTTATCGCTTTATCGTAACTAGCTAAGGCTGCTGATAAATTACCTAGTTGATATAGTGTATTACCTCGATATAACCAGGTATTATAATCATTAGGTTTATTTGCTAATAATCTTTCATAACATTCTAGGGCTTCTGTGTAGCGTTTTAGGTAACGTAGGGTATTAGCTTGCATAAACCAAGCCCAATAATCATTAGGTCTAATTTTAATTGCTTCTGTAAAGCTTATTAAAGCTTCTTCGTAATTGTTTAAGTCTTCTAAAGCTATGCAGCCGCGATTATACCAAGCCCAATAATCATTAGGTTTAATGGCGATCGCTTTATCAAAACTATCTATGGCTCTGGAATAGAGACCTAACTCTTGTAGGGTGTTGCCTAATTGATACCATGCCCAGAAGTCGTTAGGTTCTGTTGTGATGGCTTTATTATAACTGGTAATTGCTGCTTTATTGTAGCCTAATTCCCGCAGTTTATTACCTCGATTCAACCACACTTGATGCTTGTTATTATCTAGGTTTATGTTATTTTCGGTTTGCCTATCATCTGCTTTTATTAATGCTTGTGCAGATTCTATACTGTTTTTTTCGTTAGTTTTAGCATCTTCTGGTTTAGATTGATTTTTTTTGTCTGGGTTATTATTGCCAGAATAATTACTATAATCTTTGTCATTACTACACATATAGCTCTCCTAAAAAAACTTTTTATTAGACATTTTTTTAGACATATACCAGAAAAATTAGAAACCTTTTTAATCGGGAATATTTAATATAATAAGTTTCCATGATTTCTTAATAAAAATGGGGGTTTTCAGGTTTTTGTAGATTTTTATTAGGTTTGGTATAGTCATTTTTTCTGAAATTATTTGGTATTTTCTTGGTTGAATTTAATTTTATTTTTACAGATGGATGTTTTAAATAGTGCTTTTTTCTAGGTAAAAGCATAGTAAAAAATGTATGAAATGTATATTTTAATTATTAATTAAAATGATAATGTTGTTACACTGCTTGGTTGTAAGCTAATTATTTGTGAAAATAAATTATTTATTCAAGACTATACGCAAGAAAGCGTAAGCATTTTATTTAACTTATTATTAAATTTATGGTTTAAAATGGTTTAGCTGAATTAGGAGCATATTATAAAGAATAAAAACCCGTTGTTGCGCTTTAGCGCCCTTAATGGCTTATAAAGAAAACCGATAGATATTTACATAGTTCAAATATGGCTTTGTACAAAAATTAATTGCTATTACTTAATTGTTCGATCGCCTTAATAAATTGTTGATTTTGGCGAATTTTGTCAAAATCGGAATTAGTAGCGGTTAAAGCCAAAAATTTAATCGGATTAATGTTAATTGCCTCTTGCAATGTAGTAATAGCTTCCTGAACATTACCTAATTGAGCATAACAGCAAGCTTGATGATACCAGCTAAACTCATCTTTAGGATCTTTTTTTAAGATTTGGGCAAAACTGGTAATAGCTTCTTGATAACGTCCTAATTCTTGCAAAATTTCACCAAGTCGATACAATGCCCAATAATCTCCGGGTTTAATTTCTAAAGCTTTATTGTAGCTAACTAAAGCGGAATGATAGATTTTTAATTGTCTTAAAATATCTGCATGATGATACCAAGCCCAATAATCATTAGGTCGGATGGCTAAAGCTTGATTGTAGCTAGTAATAGCTTCTTTATATTGAGATAATTTTGTATAAATATTACCTTGACGATAAAATACCCAATAGTCTCCTGGACGAATTTCTAAGGCTTTTTTATAGGATAAAATAGCTTCTTCATACAGATTAATTTCTTCACAAGCCCCAGCCCGTCGATACCAAGCCCAATAATCTTGAGGTTTAATTTTTAAAGCTGCATCATAACTAGCGATCGCGGCTGGATAGTTGCGTGAATTTATGCAACTATTAGCCCGTCGATACCAAGCCCAATAATCTTTTGGTCTAATTTTTAGGGCGCGATCGAAACTATCGATCGCCTCCAGGTAATATCTAATTTGATCAAGACAATAACCTTTTTTATACCAAGCCCAATAACTAGCTGGTTGATATTCTATAGCTTTTTCATAACAGGCGATCGCCTCGCGATAACGCCGTAAATCTTGTAAGGCTTGCCCTTGTTGATACCATTCTTTATAGCTATCGGGCCGACATTCTAAAAAATTTTTGTAAATTATTATATTTTCCAACATAGTTATTTTCTAGTTTTCCTTTTTATTGATTAAGTTTAAACCATTAAGTTTACACCTGAGACACCAGCGCCTACTAATTTTATTAATTTTACTAATTTTACTAATTTTATTAATTTTATTAATTTTATTAATTTTATTAATTTTTTTGGCCAATTATTGGGAAATTAAGTTAATGTAAACTACAGGTTATTACATGGTATTATATAGTTTGTTTGAATAACTTGTGAACATGATAATGGAACCAACAAACTCGAATTATCGTAGCGAAAAAGATTCAATGGGAGAAAGACTAATCCCAGAAACAGCTTATTATGGAATACAAACTCTGCGGGCAACGGAAAATTTTCCTATTAGTGGACTAAAACCTTTACCGACTTATGTAGATGCTTGTTTGCTCATAAAAAAAGCTACCGCGATCGCCAATAGCCAGCTTAATTGTATTCCCCCAGATATCGGTAAGGCGATCGTGACAGCTACCGATGAAGTACTTTCAGGTAAATTTCGCGAACAGTTTGTAGTAGATATTTACCAAGCTGGTGCTGGCACTTCCCATCACATGAATATTAACGAAGTATTGGCTAATCGAGCTTTAGAAATAATCGGCGACAAAAAAGGTAATTACAAACGCATTAGCCCTAATGATCATGTTAATTACGGTCAGTCTACTAATGATGTAATTCCTACAGCAATTCGCATCGGTGGACTATTAGCTTTACAACATACTCTATACCCAGCTTTATCCGCCGCAATTACTGTATTAGAAAAGAAAGCTGAAGAATTTAAAGATATTGTTAAATCTGGTCGCACCCATCTGCAAGATGCCGTACCGGTGCGACTGGGGGACACTTTTCGAGCCTGGGCTTATATTTTAGATGAACATCTCCATCGCATTAAAAATGCCGCAGTTGATTTAACGGTGTTGGGACTAGGGGGTAGTGCAGCAGGAACAGGTTTAAATACTCATCCGGAATATTGCGATCGAGTAGCTAAAATTCTTTCTGAACTCATTGGCCAAACCTTGAAACCTGCCCCACATTTAATGGCTGCCATGCAAAGTATGGCGCCTTTTGTCAATGTTTCCGGTGCCCTACGGAATTTAGCTCAAGATTGTGTCAAAATTTCCCATGATTTACGTTTAATGGATTCAGGGCCAAAAACTGGCTTTAAAGAAATTCAATTACCACCAGTACAACCAGGCTCTTCCATCATGCCAGGAAAATATAATCCTGTGATGGCAGAAATGACTTCTATGGTGTGTTTTCAGGTGATGGGATACGATACGGCGATCGCCTTAGCCGCCCAAGCTGGGCAACTAGAATTAAATGTAATGATGCCGTTAATTGCCTATAATCTAATTCATAGTATAGAAATTCTCGGTAATGCTCTGAGTGCTTTAAATAACCAATGTTTGCAAGGAATTACTGCCAACAAAGAACGCTGTAATGCCTTCGCTGAAGGTAGTTTAGCCCTTGTTACTGCCCTTAATCCCCATATTGGCTATCTTAATGCTGCTGCTGTTGCTAAAGAATCCCTAGAAACTGGTAAATCTCTGCGGCAAATTGTCCTAGAAAAAGGTTTAATGACTCCCGAAGCATTAGCAAATGTTTTAGACTTAGAGAAAATGAGCGCTATGCCCTATTTTCCTAAATAATCTTAGGGCTATTTGCTAATAGTTCAGTGTTGTTATAATATTAACTATTAGCTCCTAGTAAAACCTGCCGAAAATCCTTAAAATTTCAGGAGTTTATTTACTTATGCAACAAGAAATTACCCAAGTAACATTTTATTATGATAACGGGCAGTCAGAAGGGTTTAATATTCCCATATCTCCTCAAGACTTTCAGCAGCAAATCCAATTGCTATTAGAAAGACCTTGGTTAACTTTTCATCTGTTTGACCAAACTGTTTTTGTTTGTACTGCTCGTATTGTAAAAGTAGAAATTAAACCGGCTTTACCGCAAATTGTAGGTATTGGTGTTTTCCCCAATACTCAAAAGGTAACTGCTTTAACTCGCGGACGCTAAAACTATCGCAGATAAATCTGCTAATATAGTTTCTGCTATTATCTAAATATCCTGCAAGGAGATATTTTTGTAGTTTCTATACCTAGAAATAAACCGGGTTTCTCCAACTAGGACAAAAACAATTTTTATGTTTCCAGGAAATCCGGTTTTTACCATTTAAAATTTTTATAGTTATATTAAAGTAAATTAATACCAAATATATAGTTATGAAATTAACCTAAACTTGACATAATATTGAAATATTAAATATAATATTAAGTAATTAGCTATTAGCTATTAGCGATCGAGACTGATAGCGCCAAAATATAACCAATAATTCAAAACTATGTCAACAGTCAGTTTAATTCGTGCGAATTCCTACGAACAGCGATCGCTGCGAGCCTCCCTAGAAGCCATACTAGAACCTTTTGGCGGTATAGGCAATTTTGTCAAAAAGGGCGATCGAGTTTTACTAAAACCTAACTTATTAACCGGTTCTCGTCCCCAAAAAGAATGCGTTACTCGCCCAGAATTAGTTTACTGTATTACCCAAATGGTACAGGAAGTTGGCGGCAAACCATTTTTAGGAGATGGTCCGGCTTTTGGTAGTGCTAAAGGTGTTGCCATAGCTAATGGCTATCAAAAACTAATTGATGAATTACAATTACCCATTATCGAATTTCATGGTAAACGTTATGAAACAATTAGTCAAGAATTTAACCATTTGCTCATCAGTAAAGAAGCAATGGAAGCCGATGTAGTAATTAATTTACCCAAGGTAAAATCCCATGTACAACTAACTATGACTATGGGGGTAAAAAACCTATTTGGTTGTGTTCCTGGTAAAATGAAAGCATGGTGGCACTTAGAAGCCGGAAAAGATGCCAGCCGCTTCGGGCAAATGTTAGTAGAAACAGCCCGTGCAGTTAATCCAGATTTAACTATTCTTGATGGTATTATCGGTCACGAAGGTAACGGACCAATTCAAGGAGAACCGCGTTTTTTAGGTATTTTAGGAGCATCTCCAGATGTTTTTGCCCTCGATCGAGCTATGGTGGATATCCTGAATATAGACCCCGCCCAAGTCCCTACCGTAGCAGCATCAATGAAATTAGGTTTATGCACAAATTTAGATGCTTTAGAATTTCCTTTATTACACCCAGAAGAATTAAAAATCCTAGATTGGAAATTCCCAGAAAATTTAGTACCTATAGACTTCGGTGTACCTCGGATAATTCGCTCTACCTTTAAACACCTTTACATTCGGTTTATTCAAGAACCAATGCAAGCTTACTCTAGTCGTTAACTATCGTTAACTAATAGTATAAACTAGATTTTAAGTTTTTAAATGGGTGCATTTCAACAGTAAAAAACGTTGTGGCGCTGTCTTCAATATTCGGGGAATATGCCCAAATATTATAGATATTTATATAGGCAAAATATTTTTTTTTACTGTTGATTAAATGCACCCAAGTAGTAATTATAGATATGGACTAATGGACGAAAAACTCAAAAAATAAAGATAGAAAAATGATAAAATTAAAAATGAATAGGAAAAGTAGCTAAAATGCTTAAAAATTAAGTAATTTTCCGGTTGTAATAAATTTATATGGTATATCAAAATATTTATTAGACTTCTTGCGAAACTAAAAAAATAATCATTTCTTGTTAAGAAAACATCAATCTTTCTGGCTTTTGCCTCTTGCAAGAAAGCCTCTTGCCTGATTTTCGCAAGAAGTCTATTGTAGCAATAGAATTAGGGTTTAAAATAGTGCATATTAATGCTAAAAAAAAACTAGATTAGGCCAAGTAAATTTTTGTTGATAATACCAGGGGCGATCCAGGGCCACAACAGTTATCAAAAACTTTTGTCTACAATAACAAATAAACTACAAAAAGTAATACAAAACTATGACTGGAGCAATTGACAGAATAGATAAAGAACTACAAGCACTAGAGCAAGCATCGGAGGCGATCGGAAAAGAATTATACTCTTCTTATTCCAATTATTTTGTAGCATTAGGACAAGCATCACGGCAACAATTAATACTAGCCACCTATCATATATGTACTCAAGGATATCCCCAGATATTTTTACGATTACCCTTAAGTAAAAAACAAGAATTACAGCAAGGAATTCGTAAATTAGCCGGACAAATTCAAAACCAATTACTAGAGCTACTCAAAGGCCCTTCTAATTTAGAACAAGGAGATAAAACCACAGAAAATAGCCCTAATTTATCCCCATCAGTTAATGATAATTCTACCTCTTTAGTTACTAGGGATAATACTTCTATACAACCATCTCCAGTAATACTCAGAGATCCTGAACAATTAGCCCAATGGCAGGAATTTTTAGAAGAGGGAATAGTTAAACTTCTCAAAGCCTTTTCTCGGAAAATTAATCAATTTTTGCAACAAAATGGAATTTTACCGAAAAAAATGCCAGGACAACTTTTAGAAGCGGTTAACAAAGCAGAAGCAAATGGGGAAACCATACCAGGTTTACCGAATTTATTAAATTTATTATTAGAAGCAGAAAACGCTGCCGAAGAATCTGGAATGCCTATGAATTCCCCTAGTTTTGCGGATGCAAGCTTGCAAATTATGGCGATTAATTTACGCTTGTCAGAAATAGAATTTTCTGATGCCACAGTAAATTCTTGGCGTAATCAAATTCGTAATCTTTCGAGTAAGTTAAATAAACTCCGACGTGAGTATGAAAAAAAACTACATGAGCGAGCAGTAGCCGAAGCCGAAGCCTCTTGGCGTGCGATTTGGTTTGAGGATTAATAGGGCAGGGGGGCAGGGGAGAAGGGGAGAAG
>CAWUOF010000125.1:0-9410 GCA_963923765.1 uncultured bacterium
GTTTTGCCTTGACGCATGAGTACAGTACCTAATCGATATTGACCTTCAGGTTCTTTAGGGTATCGATCGGTTAATTGTCTTAATATAGTTTCAGCGTTAGCAAAACTCCCTTGATTATAGAGGTCATTACCAATTCTTAAACCCATTTTATAACCTCTACCAACTTCATTGCATTGCTTGACACCTTTATTATCTAATTTACATTGTCTTACTTCGTCTCCTTTCATTTCAAAAAATATTTCTTCGCGATCGGAGTTGGTTTGATTTTGTGATTGATTTCCCCGGTTTTGCATAAGTTGTGCAACTAGGGTATTATTTGGCTGTATTTGGGGAGTTTGAGCAAATGCTAGAGATGACATTCCTACTGCCACGAAAGCGATCGAACTTATGAAAGCAGGAAATTGAATAAACCACCCTTGTTTATTGTTGTGCATGGAATTTAGACCAAATGCTGATTTAGTTTACTGTAGATTATTTTGTTATTTTTAGACTGATAAGCGATCGAATAAGATCCAAAAATAGGGAAGCAGAGGGCAGGGGGCATTCCAAAAAATAAGATGGGCAATGCCCATCTTACCTTTAATTAAATATTTGCGCTAATAAGTTTAGTAGGTTTCAACGTGCCAGCGCTCGTGTTTTTTCAGTTGTTTTTGGTAGTCAGACCAGTTAACATCAAACTTACCAGCAGCAGCAGTCATTCCTTCATCTATACCGCCTTCCATACCTTTTAAACCGCAAATGTAGGTGTGGGTATTGGGCTTTTGAATAAGTTGCCACAACTCATCGGCGTTTTCTTTAATCCGATCTTGGATATACATTTTACCGCCTTGAGCATTTTGTTGTTCGCGGCTAATAGCATAAGTGAGGCGGAAGTTATCAGGAAATTCGCGCTGTAACTGTTCCAATTCCTCTTTATAAAGGATATTGGGACTGTAGGGAATGCCAAAGAATAGCCAAGCTAGACCTTTAAATTGATAGTCTTCGTGTTTTTCTTTAAACATCCGCCAGAGGAAAGCCCGGAAGGGAGCGATACCGGTACCAGTGGCCATCATAATCACAGTGGCTTCTGGATCTTCGGGTAACAGCATTTCTTTACCTACTGGCCCGGTAATTTTTACTTCTTCTCCGGGTGGGAGGTTACATAGGTAGGTAGAGCAAACACCATAAACAGTTTCGCCAGTTTCTTTATGTTTGTAAACTAGCTGACGGACGCACAAAGATATAGTTTTGTCGTCGAGATCGTCACCATGACGAGTAGAGGCGATCGAGTATAAACGTAGTTTATGGGGTTTACCATTTTTATCGGTTCCTGCGGGGATAATACCGATACTTTGACCTTCCAGATAGCGTAACTTGCCTCCAGACAGGTCAAATTTAATGTGACGTACAGTACCTTCCCCACCTTCTCGCACTAACTCTTCATTAGAAATACATTTGCCAATAAAGGGTGCGTTGGGACGGTAAAGATTAACAGGAATTTCAGTTTTTTCTTTAGCTTTCGGGGCTGCTGATGCAGTTGCAACGGCGGTTTTGCTGGTTTTAGGCGGAATTGGTACACCTGCGGGACGGATACTAACTATTTTACCGCCCAGCCGTCCGATTCGTTGCATTTCTTGATTCATGCGGTTATAGGACACCGTGATAAACACGCTGCCACTGTTGCGAATGGGATAGCCTGCGAGATCTGTTGCTTCATTCTGGCGCAAACCTTCTACTTCATAAACAAACAGGCGGCTACCAGATGTAGTATTAGCAGCGCCTCCGGCTGCATTAGGATTGTACATTGCTTGAATTTCTCCGAACCCAAATTTCTTGTTGCTGCGACCTGCCTTCTCTACTAAATACCAGATGTATTACCTGCTAATGTTTTTAGTTATATCTTGACAAAAACCTCATCTTATGCTGGGATAAGATATCTTTTTGGCAAAAGAGGGCTGTTGTTGAAAACTGGACATTTGGTATTGTCCCGCAATCAGCAAGTGAATCATCGGTATTAAGTTAACAAAGAGTCAGTTTCACATTTTTTTAACGAAAAATGCCCAACTAACCTTAGCATAATTACTGAGCTAAAATATTTCTCTTTCGCACTTGTCTTGCAGAGGATTTCCGACTCTGGTAGGATCTTGCATTACTAATGTAAGACTAAATACTTACTTGCCAGCTTGAGTTTTTTCCCATTGACAGGCAATAAAGAACCGTAAAGCTTGATTATAACTTCATGCTTTATGGGAAAATAACGTAATTGTCAAAGGGGCGAATTTCCAGCTTAGGAATTAGCTCGTTAAAGAGTTAGGTTAAAACAATTTTATTCGTTAGAGGGAAGCTATGACCAGTAAGCCGGATCGCGTGGTTATAATTGGCGTTGCCGGAGACTCCGGATGCGGTAAATCTACTTTTTTACGCCGGATCACAGACTTGTTTGGAGAAGATTTCGTTACCGTAATTTGCTTGGACGACTATCACAGTCTCGATCGCAAACAGCGTAAAGAAACGGGGATTACTGCGCTTGACCCCAGAGCCAACAACTTTGACCTAATGTACGAGCAAATTAAGGCCCTAAAAAGTGGTCAGGCAATCAACAAGCCGATATACAATCACGAAACCGGTTGCATTGACCCCCCAGAGCGGATAGAGCCAAACCATGTCATAGTTGTAGAAGGGCTACACCCCTTGTATGATGAGCGGGTACGAGGTCTACTAGATTTCAGCGTTTACCTTGATATCAGCGATGATGTCAAAATTGCCTGGAAAATCCAGCGCGATATGGCAGAAAGGGGTCATACCTATGATGATGTAATGGCTGCCATTAATGCTCGTCGGCCAGATTTTACTGCCTATATTGAACCACAAAAAGAATTTGCAGATGTGGTTCTTCAGGTGTTACCAACCCAATTAATTAAAGACGACAAAGAACGCAAGGTACTACGGGTACGAATGCTGCAACGCTTTGGCGTCGAAGGTTTTGAGCCTGCTTACCTGTTTGATGAAGGGTCAACTATTCAATGGACTCCTTGTGGTCGTAAGCTCTCCTGTTCTTGGCCTGGTATCAAGATGTTTTATGGTCCCGATAATTATTATGGCCATGATGTTTCAGTGCTAGAAGTAGATGGTCAATTCGATAACCTCGAAGAAGTTATCTATATCGAAAATCACTTGAGCAAAACATCTACTAAGTATGATGGTGAATTAACTCATTTGTTACTCCAACACAGAGAATATCCTGGTTCTAATAATGGTACTGGATTATTCCAAGTGATTACTGGTCTAAAAATGCGGGCTGCCTATGAGCGTTTGACTGCCAAGGAAGCTAAAATAGCTGCTAAGGTTTAAAACCACGTTTGTTGTTAGGTGAATATGGAAGGCTATATAACTAAAATTTGCCTCGTACTCACAAAAAATGTTAGTTGAAATTGTTTTTATTGACGCGAGATGCTATGTTTAGCTCTCGCGTTTTTTGTTAGTCTATATACCAAAAATAACCTACTATACAATAGTTATTAGCCTAGCTATTATCCCTATGAATTAATAACGGAAAATAGCCGCCATTAATTTCTTATCAGGTACTCGATCGCCTGCTAAAGCAAACACTTTTCCTCCGTTTAATAAGGTATGAATAGCAGCGAAATCTAATAAATCTTCATCCCCTTTTTCTTTATACTGATGAATTGCAATAGCATTATTTTCTGGGTAAAAATTACCCCAAATTTGCTGCTCTACAGTTACAAATAAAGTATCTACTCGCTGATAATAAGCTGCGGCGACAATTTCTCGGATATCATTAGAAGTTTCCCCAGTACCTTTAATTTCATTATATTGCCTAAATGCTTCATTCTCAGAATGCTGAAAATAAGGTTCGACAATTTCCCAAGCTAGGTAATGCAATTCTTCTGATTGCATAATTTTAATATTGCCATTAATGCCTTTTTCTAGGAGATAGGGGTAACTATTTGCTTCTTGATAAATTGGTAAAAGATATTCAACTCCTGCTAAGATTAAAGGTGAATTATCATTTCCTAATTTTTCTACCAAAGCGTGATTTATTTGGTGGAAAAATTGCCTCATATCTTCTTTGATATCATCAATATCGAGACTGCCTTGCCCGTAAAAAGTACCGGGATGTATAAAAGATTCTGTATTTCCGCCTCTAGGAGTAGTTATATGATGAGGAATGAAATCACCTGCGTTATCATAATTAAGGGTTGATTCTAGGCTTTTAGGTGCGTTTTCTAATGGGATTTCGTGGATAATTTCCCGGTTTCCTTCAAATAATTTGATATCTTTTTGACTGAGAAATAATAGATAAAAATGTCCCTGGCCATTTAGTAAAGATAATAGGGGTTTGAGGTGAAAGCGATCGCTTACTATCACTAATTCTTGAAAATCTACTGGTAAGCGATAGTAACGAAATACGTTATCAGAAATGAATATTGCTAAACCTCGATTTTGATGATGCCAAAAATCAGGGTTATCTAAATCTATGGCTGCTTGGAGTAATTCTAATACATCCGATCGCCGCATTCCTTTTTCTATTAATTGTTCCTCTGCTACTTTGATTAAATTTTTAAACCGTATCGGATCTTGGCGAATTTCTGGGCTGATTTGATGGGTAGCCATAAAAATAGAAACACAGTATTTTTTCGGCTTCTGTGTTAATGTATTTAGTTCGGTTTTTGATAATATTTGCATAGTATTACACTCCGTATTGCTTTATCTTTCAAGTAGCCTAACGCCCAGCAAAACCGAGCCAATAATTAAAATACTTTATATCTATATTATAAATCTTTTTTGCAAAAAAGTAGCAAGCAATTAGCCAATTAGCAAACAATTAGCAAATAACATTTGCTAGTTAATTTACCATGATTAAATTATAGATAGACTTGTTTAGAAAAACTAACCACTTTTTGCGAAAAAAATATTGTAAATTAGGGTAAAATTATTTTTTGTTACCTAGATATTTTAAAATAAATCTAGTTTTAGTTATTATTTAATAAAAAACCCAATTAAATATTTTTGCTATAATATATCAATATATATTTTGTAGCAATCACATTTAGCTTGATTGCCAGAGATTAATAATGTGAAAATTTATCTACCATTAGCAATAATGTGATAATCTATTACACAGTATCTTTTTTTTGAAACTAGATACTATTGCCAAAATCTCTTAAATTTAATTTACCCTATATGTGGACAAAAATAGACGATCGCATTTCCCAGGCAACAGGAGAAAAATTTAAAACCCAAGAACGTCGAACGGTTGGTGGTGGTTGCATCAATCAAGGTTATTGTCTCATAGGTACACAAAAAAGCTATTTTGTCAAGACTAATCGCGCTGTCGATATTGCTATGTTTACCGCCGAAGCATTAGGTTTACAGCAAATGGGAGAAACTCATACTATTCGTGTACCTAAACCCATTTTTTGTGATACAGAAAAAGATACTGCTTATCTAGTATTAGAATGGTTAGATTTACATGGTAATAGTAATAATTCAGCTTGGGAAGAAATGGGGCGGAAATTAGCAGCTTTACATAAATGGCAGCCTGGAGAAAAAGCTAAAGGTTTTGGTTGGAATATAAATAATACGATCGGTTCTACACCCCAAATAAATAGTTGGATATCTGACTGGGGAAGTTTTTGGGCAGAAAACCGCATTGGCTATCAGTTAAAATTAGCGAAAAGACGAGGTGGAAATTTTCCCCAAGCGGAACAATTAATAGAGATTATACCAGAAATATTAGGCGATCGACAACCAGAACCTTCTTTAGTACATGGTGATCTATGGGGTGGAAATGCAGCCATAAGTAATTCTGGAGAACCAGTAATTTTTGACCCTGCTACCTACATAGGCGATCGAGAAGTTGATATCGCTATGACAGAATTATTTGGGGGTTTTCCTGCCGCATTTTATCGTGGCTATAATGATTTTTGGCCTTTACATCCAGGGTACGATCGACGCAAAACTCTATATAATCTTTATCATATTCTTAATCATTTTAATCTGTTTGGTGGGGGTTATGCTTCCCAAGCTAACCGCATGATTCAGGAAATTATTAAATAATAAATGTAGCATTTATAATTTATCAAAAATTATCAAAATTAGATTTATTCTGCTACTTTTATCTTAGACTATGCAAAAAAACGATTAATATTTGCATAGTTAATTTTTTTACTAAAAATCAAATATAAAAATAATTTAATCTTATAAAAAATAGCAAGGTTATAGTTTTCAATACCATCAAAAAATAATTATATATTTATGAAAAGATATCAATTTTTTACCCTCTGATTATATAATTTAAATCCTGGGTTTTATCCATCCTATAATTACATTGATAGTAAATTTATCGTGATTATTTTATACTATATTTATTCTCTATAATATACACCCATTAAATTATTAAACAGTGTGACAGTTACCTGTATATATAGTAAATTATAAAAAGCGTCACAAGCTAGGTATTAAAAGCTAAAATTTCAGGCACGATCGAGGGTAAATTCTCCATTTACAGGTATTACCAATGTATTTAAAAGTATTTATTAACTTTACTATTGCGCTTTTGATAATACTCCTCATAGCTTTTAGTGTATTACAATCCTTACATATTTCCGCAGGTACTTTTCTTGATTGGTTAATTGGTGGTGCTACTTTTTGGTGGTTATTAGTCATAGTAACAGTACCTTGGAATATTTATTTTGAGTCAAAAGAAGTATTAGCAGAAGCATGGCAATCAAAAGAGAAAGGAATTACAGTTGATGAAAAACAAATCAAATATGTTAAAATTTTAGCCAAGCGTTCTTTAATATTAGCATTGGCTTTACATATAATATCAGCGATCGCCCTTTATATTTTAGCCTTTACTGGTATTAGTAGTGTCGGTTATATCGGTTCTGCTTCGGCTTTATTATTAACTATTTTACGTCCAGCCGTGCGAGGTTATGATTATCTTGCAAGACGACTAGCAGCGATACGTAGTGAAGTAAAATATCCCAGAGAAGATATTGAAGAACTTCGCAATCGTGTGTTATACTTGGAAGGTACAGTTGAGCAATTAAAAAATAACTTAAATCCTGATAATGCTGGTTCTTTTGCGGCAGCGCAACAGCGAGAAGTACAAGGTATTAGGAATGATTTAACTCGCATTAGTTCGCTACAGGAACAGTTAAAAGCTAGTAATCAAGCTGAACATGAAAATTTAAGACGGGAAGCACAAAACGCGATCGCACAATTAAGTGCTGATGCTCAATTTCTCGATCGAGTCCGCGAAATTATTCGGTTTTTTAAAACAGCATAACAGTTAAACATCTAATAAATATATTGAAAAACAGGGTGACATAAAAATCTATAAACATAGGGTAAAAAATGCTAATTTATTTATAATAATAGGGTGTATTTTGCCCAAAAATGAAATGCATCTAATTTTATATAATTGCGTAATTGTAATTGGCAAATATATAACTTATTTTATATTGTTATGAAATATTGTATTGTCTGATATTCAAGTTAAAAAAATATAATAGACAAGGCTAATGGCTAATAAATATTACTAGAGCAGAAAATATAATATATTTTCCGGGAAAATAATAAAAAATTATGGTTTTATCACATAATTTTTAACACTTTCTGTTGTAATTAGTAATTAAATATTAGCTATTAGCCAATAAAGCGAGAAAATTATAGCAAGCCAGCAGATTCGTAAAGACGACGCACTAGAGCCATAATTTTATCACCATACTGCATATCAGTAGACCAACGACCGCTAAGTTGTTCAACTAAAGGCGCAATACCTCTGGTGACAAAACGGAAGCGAGGAGCGATTAATTCTTGTACTAAAGGTTCTGTACTAGCATAAGCTTTGAGGTGTTGAATATGCGCTCTAACACCAAGTCTAGCACTAGCAAAAGAAGCACTTTCGGAGCCACCACCGATCGACCCTAAGCCGGCAAAATTATTTTGACTAGGTTTAATATCTTTACCAAAGCGTAAAAAGGAAGTTTCCAAGCACATTTGACAGAAAGCCACATCATAGTTAACACCTTCGATGCTGCCTTCTTCCCGATAGAGTTTGGCAATATCAGGGAATTGATTTAGGGCATTTTCATTATTTGAGCGCAAAAAGATTTGCATTTGCACATCGGAACTATGGCCATTGCCCATGACTTTATCGATCATGCCCGGACATATTTGTAAAATTGAACGTAATATAACAGTTCGACTAGCATTATCCCAGCCAACAGAAATATTATATTCTCGTAATTCGATCACCCGGATATAAACTACATTTTTATAGTTTACGCGGCGAATATTGGTAGCTTTAGATAAATCTATTTTCAGGCGATCGGCTAAATCAATGGGAATATAGGAATTACCATTAATAATAATACCTTTTTCATCGTAAATTTGCCCATTAATATTAATATCAATGGGAGGATAACTTACAGACTGTGGAGTTTCAGTGCCAGAATTTTGAGGCGAAACGCTACGACTCCAAGCTTCTAAGCCATCGGCAATACCTAAAGCAAAATCACGGCGACGATTTTGCAATAAAAATCTATCATCTGGATTAGTTAAAAATCCTAATTCCATTAACATAGAAGGAATTAAAATGCGGCGACAAAAGCCCAAACTTCCTACACCAGTAGAAGTATCAGCTTTAGCTCCTCGACTAGGTATTTGGGGAACTCGACGCAATAGAGCTAATAATATCATTTCCGCATCATTTTTGCGTTTATCGTTATTGGCAATATAATATATACTAGCTCCCCGTACAGAAGGATTAGAAAAAGCATCGGCATGAATTTCTAAAGCAACATCATCCACCCTAGCGCGGGCATTGATCCAACTAATTGTTCCATTTAAACTTTGATCATCAGGAACAGCCAAAACTTCTAGTCCCCGCTTTCTTAGTTCACTTACTACTAAATCACGAACTAAAATCATTTCCTGGGCTTCTGATGTTCCTCCGGCAATGGCTCCCGGATCGATTACACCGTCTTCCAAGCCGCCATGACCTGCTGAAATAAAAATTCGTCCCATTGCAGAAATTCTTCCTTTAATGCAAAAAATTACCTAATTTGAAGCCAATATCATAGATTTACTAATTAATATCTTATTATTGGCTGTTATTCTGGGATAAAGTTATGTGAGTTAGATGCGTAAATGGCCAAAAATAAAAATTTCCTGATTTTAATTAACCAGTTTAAATTATCCCTTGCAGGTTTTAGTTTTTTAGATATGATGCCCCAAGTATGAGGCGCTATACCATCATGGCATAATGTCCAAAAAATCAAACAGCTTGTGTATAAATAATGTAGGAGCGATCGCGAAAATTAATTTAATCTAAAAATTACCATCTTAAATTATTTAAGTATGTGATAACTGTCATCGGCAAAAAATCCGGAATATTTCAA
>CAWUOF010000126.1:0-9384 GCA_963923765.1 uncultured bacterium
CCAAGATTTTTCCTAATTTGGTCTAGCAGTATGTCAAAATTAGATATGCAAATTAATTGATAATAATTTTTAAGGTAATCTCGTGAGTGTGACCGCCGAACTTCGCCCCATTCCAACAGCCCGATCGCGCCGTGCTGTATTTCCATTTACTGCTATTGTTGGCCAGTCAGAAATGAAACTGGCGCTGTTATTGAATGTCATTGACCCCAAAATTGGCGGGGTAATGATTATGGGCGATCGGGGCACCGGAAAATCTACAACTATTCGGGCATTGGCCGATTTGCTGCCAGAAATTGATGTAGTGGCCGATGACCCCTTTAACAGCCATCCCTCGGATCTAGACTTAATGAGTGATGAAGTGCGCGATCGACTGGCAAAAAACCAAACTTTGCCTATCACCCAACGCAAAGTAATCATGGTAGATCTACCTTTAGGCGCTACTGAAGATCGAGTTTGCGGCACCATAGATATTGAAAAAGCGCTTTCTGAAGGTGTAAAAGCTTTTGAACCCGGACTCCTAGCCAAAGCAAACCGAGGTATTCTCTATGTCGATGAAGTTAACCTCCTCGACGATCATTTAGTAGACGTATTGTTAGACTCCGCTGCTAGTGGTTGGAATACAGTAGAAAGAGAAGGTATTTCTATTCGTCACCCAGCTAGATTTGTGTTAGTTGGCTCCGGAAACCCAGAAGAAGGCGAACTCCGCCCGCAATTGTTAGACCGTTTCGGTATGCACGCCGAAATTAGAACGGTTAAAGAACCTGCTTTGCGAGTGCAAATAGTCGAAGAAAGAACCGCATTTGACCAAAATCCCCAAGATTTTTTATCTAAACATCAAGAAGAACAAGATGCTTTACAAAAGCAAATTGTAGCAGCACAAAAACTGTTACCTTTAGTACAAATTGATTACGATTTGCGCGTAAAAATATCTCAAGTTTGTGCTGAATTAGATGTAGATGGTTTGCGGGGAGATTTAGTTACTAACCGTGCCGCAAAAGCTATAACTGCTTTTGAAGGTAGAACAGAAGTTACTGTAGACGATATCCGCCGTGTGGTTACTCTCTGTTTGCGTCACCGCTTACGGAAAGACCCCCTAGAATCCATTGATTCTGGTTATAAAGTCCAAAAGATTTTCTGCCGCGTATTTGGGCTAGAAATGCCTGAAGAACAAAAAACTGCTCCCGCTAATGGAACAGGCGGACGTAAATAATTTTTGCTATCTTGACAAAAGATATCAGTTATTATACAGGTAAAGCATTCTATCAAAAATAATCGATTATAGCTATTATTGAGAACAGATTGAAAAACAACTAATACTAAAATATAAATAGTCAAGGTTGTTCGGCTTAATTTTCTGTTCCCTATTCTCTCCTATAATTCCAGATATTTATTATAGAATGCTTTACCTTTACTGCTAGTTAAAATCCCATCTATACCTAATATCAACATTATTATTTTTACCTAATATGCAAAAACGTATCCTGGGATTAGACCCAGGTTTAGCTAATCTAGGATTTGGCATTATTTCTTATCAAGAAAATCAACAAAATTCAACAAATTTAGTAGATTTTGGTATAATTCAAACCCCCGCCCAAGAAGATATTGGCCTACGTTTATGTATTATTTATAATGACTTACATTCTTTAATAACAGAATTTAAACCTGATTTAGTAGCAGCCGAAAAACTCTTTTTTTACAAAATGGGTAATACCATTTTAGTAGCGCAAGCGCGAGGAGTAATAATGTTAGTTTTAGCCCAACATAAACTACCATTAATAGAATTTACTCCAGCCCAAATTAAACAAGCTTTAACTGGTTACGGAAATGCTGAAAAATCCGAAGTACAAGCAGCCGTAGCAGAAGAATTAAACTTAGATTATATTCCTAAACCCGATGATGCTGCTGATGCTTTAGCAGTGGCTTTAACAGCGTGGTTTCAATTATAGTTATCACTTTAAAAATACCAGATTTTCTGTCTGTAATCAATAATATTTAATTTTAAATCGAGATTTTTTTGAAAAAACATGCTATACATATATTCAGCCTTTGTGGAATTGGTAAATTAAAATTAAAATGCTGAGTCTATACCTATTTTTAGTATTAGGTTTTGTGGGTAGTGGTCATTGTGTGGGTATGTGCGGCCCTTTTGTAATGGGTTATACCCGACCCCAAAGTAATAGCTGGTACGCCCATATTCTTTATGGTTTAGGACGCTCTACTACATATAGTTTAATGGGATTTATTGTTAGCAGTTTTGGTCAGGTTTTACAAGATTTATTAGGTTTAAGAGCTAGTATTTTAATTCTAGCTGGATTATTGATGATATATTTAGCACTAGGGCAATTACATTTATTGCCTGTGCAGTTGCCACCAGTGCAAAATTGGCGATGGTATCAAAAAAGTATCGGTATTTTATATAGTAGTCAAAGTTGGTATCGTACCTATCCATTAGGGGTGTTTCTTGGGTTTATTCCTTGTGGTTTAACGGCGATCGCCCTGTCTTTAGCTATTACCCAATCTGTACCTATAGCCACTGCTGGTATGTTTATTTTTGGTTTAGGTACTATGCCAGCAATGGTGGGTTTTGGAATATTAATTCAAAAGTTAAAAATTCCCCGCCTAGAACGTTATGTTGCGATAATGATGGCAGTTTTAGGATTTCTCACTTTTTGGATGGGAATTCATAATTTAGGATGGGCAGCCGCACCCCCGCAAAAAATGCTACTAATGCAATTACATCCTAGTAGTATTACTCCAAATAATACCAATAATTCTGATACCCCATCGCCCGATCGCCACCATCATTAAACCGCAAAACCCTGATTAACCTTTAAAAATTATCATTGCCTTGAATAATATGCTTGATAGTGGTTAAAGCTTCTAAACCAATTAAGCCTCGGCGATGTCCTTTTTGATTTGATACACCCAGAAAAATTGAATCTCCCTGTTTAGGATTGCGGCAAAATCTGGGGGAAGCATTAATATAGGTACAGGCACTATTAACACCTAAAGCAAACTGACGGCTTTCTTGATAGGAACCTGTAGCTAAAGAATCGGCATGACCGCTACTATAGCGATTAATCCAGGCGATCGCTTCTTCTAAACTATCTACAACTTTAAAAGCAATAGTTCGCTTTAAATAAGATTGATTCCACTCCGCCTCTTCCACTAATGTTAATTCCGGAAAATCTGCCACTAATTCCGCATCACCGCGCAAATGAAAACCTTTTTCTTTTAAAGTTTTCCAGAGCGTGACTAAAGAAGAAGGTTTTTGATTGCAATGAATTAACACTTTTTCGATCGCATTTACCGGATCTGGTTCTCCTTGATGGCTTTCTACAATCATTCCCCGCGCCATTTCCAGTGTACCTGTTGGCGACCAATACATATAACAATTACCCATGCCTGGTTTTAAAACCGGAGCAGTGGAATGTCTAACTACTTGTTGGATTAAACTAGGACGACCATAGGGAATCACTAAATTTAAGTATTGATCTTGAGTAATTAGATCTCGGATAGAATGACCTTGTTCTGGTTCTAATATTTCCAAACATCCTGGGGGTAAACCACTTTGTTCTAAAGCTGACTGCAAAATATTAGCTATAATCGCATTAGAGTGGGAAGCTTCGCTACCACCTCTTAAAATTAAAGTATTACCTGTTTTGATGCATAAACCTGCTACTATAGCGCTTAATTCTGGAAATGATTCGTAGATTAAAGCGATCGCCCCTAGAGGCATAAGCTGACAGTAAGTTTGGGCATGAGTAACTTGGTAAGTAGTATTCATTACCCGTCGAATTGGATCTGGTAATTCTGCTAAACGTTGCAGAATTTGTACCACCGCTTGTAGTCTTTCTGGAGTTAGTTTTAGCCACTCTAAAATTAACTCTGGTACTGCCATTTCGCGGCTGGCTTCTAAATCCAGAGTATTTGCTTCTAAAATATCGTTAGCATATTGTTGTAGAAACCGCGCCATTGACTGTAAAGCTTTGTTACGTTCCGTTTCCTTGGCAGGGGCCAAAGCTAAAGCAGCTTGATAGACACGGACAACAGCAGGAATAGGTTTTGGAGAAGGAGTTAAAAGGTCAGTTGTTATCATCTTGTAGGACGCCTATAAGCCAGCCAGAGTACCATAGCTGGAACTAATGCTAAAAATAGCCACACCGCGATCGAGGTTAGCTTCCAGGAATTGGAAACCCCATAAGCATCGCCTCGATATATGGTAATTATGGTAATTACCAACCAGATCAGCATTACTATTACAGCTATTAAAGCCAAGGGCAGATAGTTTTCTCTGAGAAAACCGGAATGGGCTGTAATCCACTGGGTTCCTGTCCACCTCCAAGATTTTTTATAGGGGTAATTTGCCGAAAGTTGTTCTATTTTATACCCGTTATCTTCTACCACAAATATTTGCTGACAGTGATCGCATCCTAATGCTTCTGTGAGCATAATCGGTATTAAGCGTCCTTTTCGACGACAAGGACACGGGTATTCAGAATTTAAATCTATTTTTTGAGGTTTTTGAGATTGCACAAGCGGCAGTTTAATTAAAAATGTTAACTAAAAAAACGTTAAAACCTTATTTTTTTCACAATTATTATTAATTGTGTTTTTATCACCCATAAATAGGCGTTTAAGCTTGATTCTTTATAGTTTATTCTATTTTCAGCAATCCATTTGCTTATTTATATATTACCATTTCCTAATAATGTATAGCACCCAATTTATTAGTATATAAAAATCGGGGGTCTCTCATAGACAGTAAAAAAACATTTTAGCTATGCAAATATCTGGGGTTTTTGTGCATAGTCCAGGTAGCATGGAAGCACAACAACAGTTTTTAATAACGTTGAATTTTAATACACAAACAGACTAAAATTATATAATAATCTTAGACCCTTGGTTTTTATTTTTAAAATTTTTTATTTATTTTTATTTTTTTAAAAGCGGATAACGCGATTCGAACGCGCGACATTCACCTTGGCAAGGTGACGCTCTACCAGCTGAGCTATATCCGCATCACTGTGTTTATTATATTTTCACAAAGCTTTTAGTTTGTCAACTACTTTTTTAGAATTTTTTTTGACTCGACCGACTGGCGATCGACTCTATCGCCCTCTATGCAGGCGCGGATCTGCCAGTGCGGTTAAGTTTAGCCCGGTTCTGCTTGAATTTGGTGCATTAAACTAGCCATTTCTAAAGCACTCATAGCATAATTCCAGCCGAGATTACTCTTAATCCCTGCTCTTTCTAGGGCTTGTTGCATAGTATCAGCAGTAATAATACCAAAAATCACCGGTACTCCAGTTTGTAAACTAGCGGCGGCAATACCCTTAGATACTTCAGCCGCCACATAATCAAAATGGGGAGTATGCCCCCGGATGACAGCACCAAGGCAAATCACCGCATCATAGCGACGGGTACTGGCCAACTGATGAGCAACCAAGGGCACCTCAAAACATCCAGGTACCCAAGCATAATCTACTTGAGTACCATTAGGATTAATATCCACACCGTGACGTTTTAAGCAATCTTGACAGCCCTCCAAGAGTTTGCCAGTAATTAAATCGTTAAAACGACCTATTACCAAGGCAAAACGCCAGGATGCTGCACCAGCAAATGTTCCTTCAAAAACAGTCATGTCAATTGTCCTTTGTTCAAAGTCTTTATCTTTTTTGCATTGGTAATTGGTAATGGGTAATCGGTGATGGATAAAAACGAGGTCATAGAAACCCTAAATACTGTTTGACCAATGACCGGAGATAAATGACCAATGACCAATGACCGTTTGACCAATGACGGCTTAACCTGGATTATTAGATGACAAAAAAGTTTAAAACGCCAACTAGAATGACTAAAATCACCCAGATTCCCGAACTGACAAACAGTACAGATTTGGATTGGTCCCAATTCTGGGGGGAAGCATAGGCAACAGGTACGCCAATGACTAGCAGAAAAGATAACAGAACTAGAGCGGTTAGTGCGATTTGAAATAAAATTGTCATTTTTTTTCCTACCAACAAAGCAAGAGACGGGACAATATTGATTTAGCCCAAATTAGGCTAATTTATTTGATCTCTGAGTTTTACGGTACCAAAAAGTGACACCTTTTCAGAATTTTATCGCTGTATATGGGAGTAGGGACTTGAGCATCTGGAAAAATTTACCCATGAATAGCCTAGAGGAATCAGGGATAGTCTAACTAAACCCAGGTGTAATTATAAAATTTTCACTATATAAATTTAGTTGTATTTAGAAATCAATTATGGATTTAATTTTGTGCCACACAACAGCAGATTTTGACACCTTGGGGGCAGCAGTGGGACTAACCCAACTTCGGCCCGGTGCAAGAATTGTATTAACAGGGGGAGCGCATCCAGCAGTACGAGATTTTTTAGCTTTGCATCGAGATGAGTTTCCTTTAATTGAGCGTCGGGCTGTAGTGGGTAATCAAATTCGATCGCTGACAATAGTAGACACCCAAAGACGCGATCGCCTTGGTAAAGCTGCTGAATGGTTAAATTTATCTCAAATTACAGACATAGAAGTATATGATCACCATCTCGAAACCGAATTAAATATCCCTGCTACTCGCACTTACATAGAAGCAGTTGGCGCTACTACTACTTTAATTGTGGAAAAATTACAGCAAGAATTAGCAACTACATCAAATATATTATCATCCCCAATACCATCATTAAAACCTCATCTGAAATTAAACCCAGTAGAAGCAACTGTCATGGCTTTAGGCATTCACGTCGATACAGGTTCCTTAACTTTCGACCATGCCACAGCTAGGGATGCTGCCGCTTTAGCTTGGTTAATGACTCAAGGAGCTAGTTTACCAGTAATTGCTGAATATATCGATCCGGGTTTATCTGTGCAATTGCAAAATTTATTAACTCGATCGCTCCAGGATTTACAATCTAAAAACATCGATGGCTATAAACTTTCTTGGGTATTATTAAAAACCGATAATTATACCCCCGGCTTATCTAGTTTAGCTTCCCGATTAATGGATTTAACCGAAAGCGATGCTTTACTTTTAGCTTGTCAGTATCCTGTCGGAGAATCTGCCGATGAAAGATTAGTAATTATTGGGCGATCTGCTATTGCTAATACTAATTTAAATAGTTTATTTAAACCTCTAGGCGGTGGTGGTCATCCGCGAGCCGCTACTGTTACTCTCCGGGAAAATATTCCCACAATTTTAGATAAGATTCTACAAGAATTTGAAGAACAAATTCCCCATGCCCCTGTTGCCAGAGATTTAATGTCGTCTCCAGTCCGCACAATTCGCCCAGAAACTACAGTAAGAGAAGCACAAAGAATTTTATTACGTTACGGTCATTCCGGTTTATCTGTGGTAAATTCCCAAGATGAATTAGTTGGAATTATTGCCCGCAGAGATTTAGATATTGCTTTACATCATGGCTTTTCCCATGCGCCGGTAAAAGGTTACATGACTTCTAATTTAAATACTATTTCTCCCGATACACCTTTACCAGAAATTGAAGAATTAATGGTAACTTATGATATCGGACGTTTACCAGTTATTGATAATGGGCAATTAGTGGGAATAGTGACTCGTACTGATGTGTTAAGACAGTTACATCAAGATAAAGCTATAGGCAGTAAAGATAGAAGATTTTTACCCCCCTATTGTCCTTTTCCCCAATCTATTCAAGAAATCCTGCGCGATCGACTGATTCCCCAACAATGGCAACTTCTGGAAACTGCTACAAAAACAGCCGAAAATATTGGCTGTCATTTGTATTTAGTGGGTGGTGCAGTGCGAGATTTACTTTTAGCAGGCTGGGAACTTAAAGATAATAGTAATCAATTACCAATAATTTTCAGCGATATTGATTTAGTAGTAGATAGTTACCATCATACTGAAACTGGTAATGGTGCAGGGGTAGAATTAGCTAAAAATTTACAAGAATTATATCCTAATTGTCGGTTAGAAATTCATGGAGAGTTTCAAACAGCCGCTTTGTTATGGCATAAAGATAGTGAATTTAAATCTTTGTGGGTAGATATTGCGACGGCTAGAACAGAATTTTATCCCTATCCAGCAGCTAATCCGGAAGTAGAAGCTAGTTCAATTCGTCAAGATTTATATCGCAGAGATTTTACTATTAATGCTTTAGCGATAAGATTAACATCACCTCGATCGGGGGAAATGTTAGATTTTTTTGGGGGCTTGTTAGATTTACAATCTAAACATATTCGAGTATTACACGCTAATAGTTTTATTGAAGATCCAACACGAATTTATCGAGCGGTACGCTTTGCAGTGCGATTAGGATTTCAGATAGAACCCCAAACAGAAGGATATATTCGCCATGCTATAGCTAGTGGTATTTATGATAGAATTCAACATAAAAATGGCCGAGCGCCAGCTTTGGAAACTCGGCTAAAAAGTGAACTAAAATATATTTTACAAGCGCCTTATTGGAAATCTGCTTTACAAATGTTAGCCTATTTGGGTGCTTTGCGTTGTATTCATACTAGTTTAGAATTAGAGGAAAAATTATGGTGGCAAGTGCGTTTAGTTGACCGTTGTTTACAAAGGTTCGATCGACAAAAAAATATTCACCATTGGCAAATGCGGTTAGAAGTTTTACTGGCTTATTTATCTCCTGAATATCGAGGCAAGGTAGCTAATAATTTACAATTATCTGTAGATAGTATTGAACGTTTATACAATTTAGAACAAGATAAACAGGATGTTTCACAATTATTAGCCCAGCATCTTCCTGTTAGTAAAATAGTAGCTGGGCTGCGACAATATAAGTTACCAACTTTAATCTTAATTTCTGTACAAAGCCCTCGATCGATCCGCCAATTAATTTGGCGTTATTTAACTCAATGGTCCCATATTCAAGCACCCCTCAATGGTAATGATTTAAAAACCCTCGGTTATAAACCTGGACGTCAATTTAAGCAAATTTTAGATGAATTATTAGCGGCTACATTAGATGGTAAACTTGGTGTTACCGAACTTACACCCCAAAATTTGCGCCTGGGTGCCGAAAATTTTATCGCCTTGCATTTTCCCCTCCATAAAAACTGAATTTCTGAGAAAACCCAGATTATTTACATAATTTTATTAAGATTTTTAATTATGATTAAAAATAAATCTCCATAATTTCGATAAATTTCATTTTTTCCTGATTACTAGATATCTATTACGTAAAGTATAGGATGTTTTTATCTATGGGAATATATTCTATATAATATTAATATATATCCCCTTTATTTAGCTAACAAATATTAATAATGTTATTAACAATTTTTCCAGGTAAAGATTGTAATATTTTGCTGACAAACTCTATAAAGTTTGCTATTATTGTAGCAAATTAGAAAATTTTGTTA
>CAWUOF010000127.1:0-9353 GCA_963923765.1 uncultured bacterium
CAAACGCGAGGATATTCTCAGGATAGTTTAACCAACTATGAAGGCTGGGGCTTGCATCAAATTCATGCTTCTTATATACATCTCCATTGGGGAGGGCGTGGAGATCTTCCCACCAGGTTTTTACAGCATTGCGCCGCTAACAATTTTAATTTTTAGTTAGAAATACTGTGATAAAATAAGAAACAACTGTAAAATAGGTGGCGATTATGCCAGTATCAGTACAATTCATAGCAGGATTAAATGAGGAACTAAGTGAAATAAGTTTACGTAAACGTCAAGGTTCCTCAGCTAAAATCGTAGTTTTTAAATTCGATCGAGTCCAGGCAATGGAAAAAGGGCGCAGTTTTGTTAGCAAAATAGATAGCATGATGCTGCGGGATGACGAAGGGGAAATTAAAGTTTATCCCAACGGCATTAAATTTATGTTTGTTGATGATGATAACTTATCCAAAGCCGAATGTACTTTTGAAGTAGATTCTGATGATGATTGGAACCGAGTAATGCGCTTTATGAACCGTTATGGCGAAGCTTATGGCTTTGAATTTAAGGGGAATTAAAGCTAATTAAAAAAAATTCTGGGAAAAAGCGGAATGGTAAACAAAAAAGGGGCGCTATAATAATAGTGCCCCCTCAAATTAACAGCCAATTAAAATGATAATAATGGGCGAAAACCATGCTTAATAGACATATTGCCAATTTGATCCATTTTTTCCAAAGTAATTTGATTTCTTCCCCAGGAAAAATTGGTATATAGCTTTTCAAATTCTAGCAACATCGACTCGGCAAAACAGGCAAATAACTGACGAGCAGGTTGTTCCATATTGACTATATTCATAATCTTCCATTGGATATCCAGGGAATGCTCGACGATACCACCTTTGAGCACATAAACATCAGGATGCTGAACTTTAGTATTTAGGTTTTTTGGATAACCACCATCAATTAGTAAACAAGGTTTCTTTAATACCTCCGGGTCAATTTCTACTCCCTTCGGCATACTGGCTACCCAAACTATAATATCAGCTAAAGGTAGAGCTTCTTCTAAACTGAGAATTTTACCCCGACCTAAAGATGCTTGTAACTCTTGCAAGCGATCTTGTTTTCGGGCAATTAATAACAAATCAGCTACATTGGTACGAGCATCTAGCCAACGACAAACAGCACTACCAATATCACCAGTAGCACCACAAACAGCCACAGTTGCTTTAGATAATTCTATTCCTAGTGTGGGAGCAACTTGTTCTAGTTGTTTGCAAATAATATAGGCAGTATGAGTATTGCCAGTAGTAAAGCGATCGAATTCTAGCTTAACATTACGAATTTGTTGGCTCTCATGTAGTTTAAATTCTTCAAAAATAATTGAAGAAAAACCGCCTAATGCAGTGATATTAATATTATGCTTTTGAGCATGAGCCATTGCATTTAAAATTTTGCGAATAGCTGCTTTAATGCGGTTGTTAGCTAACATTTCTGGCAAAAAACAAGATTCGACATATTTGCCATAAATTGTTTGTCCAGTAGCGCTAGTAACGGTGATATCATCAACAATTTGAGGTGGTGCAGAACACCAAAAATCTAAATCTTGATCAGCATATTCTGGATAGCCCAAATCTCTAGCGACGGCTTGGGCGTGTTGCAAACTGGTAAGATGACCGATTAAACCAAACATTGATAGATCTTAATAAACCTGTGATGCAGGCAGAAATGGGTAAAAAGGGAAAAAAGCTTAAGACTTTTCACAAATATTACACAAAATTGGTACTAATAAACATTAAGGGCACAGAATACTGTGCCCTTAACAAAAATCATATCTGTAACTTGGTTTAAGCAGCAGTAAGTCCGTAGGCTGACATTTTCATAATGTCACGGGTGGTAAAACCAATATTGTTGAGGGCTTCGCCGTAGGCAATCATAAAATCCTCAACTAAGGCTTCTTTTTCCATTCCTAAAGTCTTGGCATCTTTTTCTACTTGGTTAAGCATTTTCCAGACGATCGGCAAATTCTGCTTGTTCGCTTCCTCTAGTTCGGCTTTGGAATCTTCAAAATGTTCTTTTAGCCAAACTTCACCAAAGTTAAGGTGGCTATATTCATCTTTGACTACGCCTTCGGTGATTTTGCGAGCGAAGTCATCGGCAACGGGAATATATATGTGATAAGCAGAAATAGCAAAGCATTCAATAATTAGGGCTTGAATTAGTAAGCAAGTTACTATTTTTCCTTGCTGGGCTGCTTCTTTAAAGTTTTGATGCAGTTGGGCAAAGAATTCTTGGGCAAATTTCATGTCAGGTGTTACCTGAAGGTTACGCCCACAAGATTCAAACCCTTTTTTATGACGATTCTCCATTTTAGATAAGCTGATTAGCTGATCCTTCTGATCGGGCAGGAGTTCACTTAGTTGGATGTAGTTTTGATATGCTTCTTGCTCGCCCTCTATGACGATCGCATTGATGCGGCTGTAGGCATCTTTGTATTCTTCGCTTTTAAAATCCAACTTTGGTTTAATCTGAAGCTCCTGCATAGATTTCTTTTCTCCTCATCAAAATTCGGTAAATACAAAATTGCTAGTTGACTCTAGGGGTATGGATTACAAGGATTGAATGCTACTTAAATTTCTAGTGTACTTTATATAGATCAATATTATAGTTCCCTAAAAAACTTATTAAGTTTGGGGCAATTCATGGAAATTATATGGTGAAAAAGCGGGAAATAGCTCTTTTTTGCTCAAAAAAAGTATCATAATATACAGATTTTTTATCTTACTTAGTCTTATCTACCTTTATTCGGATTTATATATAAGTAAAATATAATTTTTATTATAAGAAATATTGATAAAAGACTATAACATTTTTCTAGGTTCAAAAAGGAATTTATGGCCTGATGTCCAGAGTAAGCCCAAAATGGGGCTAAATTTCGCTAAATATTTTTTACCTGGCAGATAATATTAGAAAATCAAGAAAATAATATTATATAAAGTGTTAATCAAATCCGATAAAAAGTAATGGGTAGAATACGTCAGAGTAATATTTTAGCTATATAATTACAACCTAAAAAACTTACCATTCTGACGTATCCTACTAATTTTACTGGATAATTCCTGATTTATTTTTCCAGAAGTTTTTTAACCTTCTTTATCATTCAAAACTTGTAACCTAATAGTTCGATCGCCTCTATCATCCATTTGAATTTCAATAATTTCTCCCGAAATTTTTTCTAAGCTACTAATCAAATGACGAAGGTTAGGTGTACTTGCCCCTGTATCTACATATAGGCGATCGGCTAAACTTCCTAAGCGTTTCCAAGTATTATAAAGTTTAACTACTGTTTCTTCTAATACCGCCGCTTGTTTTAAAATATCTGCTGCTGTATTTAAACAATTCACCCGAAAGGCTTCTTCTAATGCCATTTCCATATCTATACGACTTTCGTTAATTGTTTGAACACGGGCGGCTGCATCCAGATATTTTGATAAATTACGGGCTTCGGAAGTTACTTGTTTTAATGTTTCCACATCTGGGTTATCAATGAGTTCTTTTTGAATAGTATTAATGTGGTTTTCCGGTAATTTCCCCATTTCTTTAACTAGGGGAGTTAAATAACGTTTGGGAACTGAACCGTTAGCAGCTTTTTCTTTTATTTCTTCGGGAAGTAACTCAGAGTTTAAAGCAGTCCATTCATCGGTTAACTGCCGCACTTCCCGACGAGTAATACGATCGCCTTCTTTTGCTGCTTCTGTTACTAACTGTTGAATTTCTGGACTTGATTTCGCAGTTTCCACAAAGGCGCGTTTACTAAAGCGTTCAATAGTGGCAGTATCTAAATTTCCTTGTTCTAAAAGTTTATCGGCACTGTTAGCTAATTCAATTAAAGAATAGGCTTGACTTTTGCTAATTTCTCGGTCTTTTAGCCAGTTCAGAAAACCGCCACCGCGCCCTTCACCGCTACGTTTTTCGCGATCGCGTACTCTCCTAAGAATACGTCCTCGCCAAATATCTGTTTGTAAATCAAAGCGATCGCAAATTAGCCAAACATTATCTAATTGTTTATGAAATTCCTCATCAGGAATTTCTTCATCTTCGGGGTCTGGTAACTCAAATTTAAGCTCGGTAACGCCTTCTAGGGCGGCAGCTAGATCGGAGGGATTTTCAGGATTTTGTGCCATCGAACTTTTCGGAAATCAGTCGAATTATTATTACATATTATTGGTATAATATCTCATTTTTCATAATATTTTTTAATTATTTTTTGCCCAATTTTTTGAGCTAATTTTTGAGCTAATTTTTTAGTCAATTTTATTATTTTATTTCATAATAACATATTTACCTGGAATATGGAGCATAGTTAAACATTAAAAAATTTTAAAATTATCCTGGTTGTATAACCCACTAATCTCTAGGCCCCAAATTTTATTAATTTTTTGTAATTTTGATTAAAATTATGACGATGGCAATTATCAACACAACCAAGGCAATTATACTAATAACTAAACCAGCTATTAAGAAAAATAAAAACCTTCCATCTGCTTTTTTTCCAGCTTGGGGAGATTCTAAATGTTTTTCTAACAACCCCACATTTTTAGTATTACATTTCCATGTAGCATCAAATATATCTCCTAACATTGGTATTGCACCAATTACCACATCTATAAAAATATTTAAAATCATTCTCACTAAAGTAGCTTTAGGTAAGCCTAATTTTGCTGCCCTATACACAATATAAATTGAAATAATACCTACTAATACATCACCACCAAAAGGTAATAAACCAATAATAGCATCTGCACCCACTCGAAAGGAAGTACCAGGAATAGCAACAGCATTATCTAATAAATAACTAAGTTGCCGTAAATGTTCTAAAGTAGCCAAGTGCGATTCTTTGTTATTAGACATGGGAATTTTTTAGATTATTTGTTTAGATTATATAATAATATATTATAAGATATAAAAGAGCGGATTTTTTGATTAATTTAAACTAGGAAAAATTTTAAATTTATTTTCGGTTTTCTATTCTTTTCTATATTGTCACCTAAGATCCAGCCAAAATTTATTATATTTTTGGCGGAATTAATATTATTGTATATTTAATATTTTTAAGTAAATTATGGAAAATAATAAATATTATTAATAAAGGTTATGTAAAATTCTAAGAAAAATCTATATTGGGGGATAAATTTAAAAAATTGCAAAAATAACTAGAAATAAAATAAGATAGTCAGGAATTATTGTAAAATCATCATATTGCCATTGAGTATATAATCTTAGTTAATTATAGGCTCGATCGCTAAAATTACTAAAACCTCAAGTTTTTACCTAATTATCTTACCATGAAAAAAATATTAATTACAGGCGCAAGCGGATTTTTAGGATGGAATCTTTGCCAAGAAGCAGCCAATCAAGGCTATAATATTTATGGTACATACTTTTCCCATTGGGGAGAAATTCCTGGTATTAATCAAATAAAAATAGACCTAAAAGATTTTACCGAACTTAAACAACTATTTCATCAAATAAAACCCGATGCAGTAATTCATCTTGCTGCCGCATCTCAGCCGAATTATTGCCAAAAACACCCCCAAGAATCTCAAGTAATTAACGTGACAATTTCCTGTAATATTGCGGGAATTTGTGCAGATAATTCTATACCTTTAGTTTTCACATCTACAGACCTAGTTTTTAATGGTTTAAATCCCCCCTATAAAGAAACAGATCCAGTTACTCCGGTCAATATTTATGGTGAGCAAAAAGTTATGGCAGAAAGAGATATATTAGAAATATATCCCCTGGCTACAGTTTGTCGGATGCCGTTAATGTTTGGCTATGGTGGGTTAATTGCTCAAAGTTTTATTCAGCCCATGTTAAAAATGCTACGAGAAGGTACAGAACTAAATTTATTTATTGATGAATTTCGCACAATTACCAGTGGTAAAACTGCGGCAAAAGGATTATTATTAGCATTAGTAAACAATTATCATGGAATTTTACATTTAGGGGGAAAAGAGCGAATTTCTCGCTATGATTTTATAGAGTTAGTATTAGATGTTTTCCAAATAAGAAAGGGCAAAATAACAGCCTGTCGGCAAGCTGATGTAAAAATGGCAGCAGCTAGACCTCCGGATGTTTCTTTAGATAGTTCTTTGGCCTTTTCTTTTGGTTATCAACCTTTAGCATTAAGAGAGGAATTAGAACAATTGAAGGGAATTATTTAAAAAATATAAAAAGCAGCAAAGATTCCGAAAATATATGGTATGTATTTTAGCAATAAATTACACTGATTAAAAATCATAAATAATCATGGGAATTATTGCTAAAAATTGGAAATTAAGGAAATGAAAATAATAGTAATTGGTGGTGGTGCGGCAGGTTTTTTTGCTGCAATTAATTGTGCTGAAAATTATCCCCAGGCAAGAGTAATGTTACTAGAAGCTGGGCGGGAACCTTTAGCAAAGGTTAGTATTTCTGGAGGTGGGCGTTGTAATGTTACCCATGCTTGTTTTGATCCGGCTATGTTAGTACAAAATTATCCCAGAGGTGGGAAAGCTTTGCGGGGTGCATTTAGTCGGTTTCAGCCAAGGGATACAGTTAACTGGTTTGGCAGTAGAGGAGTACAATTAAAGGCAGAAGAAGATGGGCGAATGTTTCCAGTTACAGATGATTCTGCTACTATTGTTAATTGTTTAATTCGATCGGCAGAAAATGCTAGGGTAGATATTCGCACAGGTGCAGCAGTCGTTAAAGTTACACAAAATAATAATACAGGAAAGTTTGAAATTAGGTTAAGAAATGGAGTAATTTTAGGGTGCGATCGCCTACTGATGGCAACAGGTAATAATCCTATTGGTTATCAAATCACCAAATCTCTAGGACATACAATTATAGCGCCAGTTCCTTCCTTATTTACCTTTAATATTACCGACGAAAGATTACAAGATTTAGCAGGAATTAGTGTTACTAATGCTAAAGTACGTTTACCTTTAGCTAAACTAGAAGAAAGCGGCCCAATATTAATTACCCATTGGGGATTAAGCGGCCCTGCTATTCTCAAGCTTTCCGCTTGGGGTGCAAGGTTTCTCTATGAATGCAATTATCAAACTAATTTATTAATTAATTGGCTACCTGAATACAATCAAGAAGTATTACGAGAACAAATATTAGCAGTTAAATCGCAATTAACTAGACGTTTTATAACCACAAGTTGCCCAGTTACCCTACCGCAACGTTTATGGAAACAGTTAATTGCTGCTGTAGGTATTGGCGCAGAAACTCGCTGGGCGGAATTATCCAATAAAGTTTTAAATCAACTAATTCAAGAACTTACCCAAGGGCAATATTTAATTCAAGGGAAAGGAGTTTTTAAAGAAGAATTTGTTACTTGTGGAGGAGTTAATCTTAATGAAATAGATTTTAAAACTATGGAAAGTAAATGCTGTCCAGGAGTTTATTTTGCTGGGGAAATATTAGATATCGATGGAGTTACTGGAGGATTTAATTTTCAAAGTGCATGGACTACAGGCTGGTTAGCTGGGCAAGATCTAGGTAAATAAAAAACTATACTATGAGAATAAATAAGGGTTATATAAACTCAAGATTAAAAACCGTTGTTGTGCTATGCCAAAGTATATATAATTAATTTGATCATGGTAATTATCTATAATTTTGGGGATAATATCACTTTAGCGCTAAAGTGCAACAACGGTTATTTAATATGCAATTTTTCGGGAAAGTGCTATTTAGAAATATCCTCTTTTTGTTGATTATATAAATCTTTAAAAAGCCGTTGTTGTTGATTATGATCGACAATGGGTAGAGGGTAATTTAGAGATTTACATTGTAAAGGTAAAATTTTACCACTAAGTAAAGATGGTGTATCTAATTTAGCTAATTCTGGTAGCCAATGGCGAATATATTTCGCTTGCCCATCAAATTTTTCTGCTTGCATAGCTGGGTTAAAAATACGTAAAGGTTTCGTATCCATACCACTAGAAGCACTCCATTGCCAGCCGCCATTATTAGCCGAAATATCGCCATCAATTAACTTTTGCATAAAATATTTTTCTCCCCATTGCCAGTTAATAATTAAATCTTTGGTGAGAAAACTTGCCACAATCATACGACATCTATTATGCATCCATCCTGTGGCGTTTAGCTGACGCATAGCTGCATCAACAATAGGATAGCCTGTTTTACCTTCACACCAGGCTTGAAAATAGGTTTGATTGTTATGCCAAGGAAAATTTTGCCAAGCTGGACGATAAGGGCCTGTAGCTAATTCGGGGAAATGATACATTACATACTGATAAAATTCTCGCCAAGCTAATTCTTTTTGCCAAGTCAGAATGTTTTTTTGAGTTTCTGTATTATTAGTTTTTTCCCAAGTGGTAAGGGTAGCATTCCAAATGGTACGAATGCCGATCGCGCCAAATTTTAAAGCAGGACTTAATAAAGATGTACCATCAATTCCTGGAAAATTGCGTTGTGTATCATATTCATAGATAGCTTTTTGGCAGAAATTATCTAATTTTTCAATCGCTGATTTTTCCCCTGGTTCTAATATTAATGTTTTATCCCAAACATAACCTAAATCTTTAGCTGTTGGCAAGGGAATAATTCCAGCTATTTTGGCGGTTTCTTTTTCGGTTTCTGTGAGTTTTTTTAGGTTATTTATAGTTTCTACAGGTGGAGATTTTACTTGATTATTCCAATTATTCCAAAAAGGTGTATAAACAGTGTAAATTTGATTATTACCGGTGCGAATTTCGCTAGGGTTATGTAATAATTGATCCCAAAATGTTTCTACTTGTATTCCTAGATTTTTTAGGGTATCTATCAGGAGGCGATCGCGTTCCCTAGCATAAGGTTCTACATCTAAATTCCAATATATAGCCTTAGCCTGTAAAGCTGATGCTAATTTTGGTATTCCCTGGCTAGGTTCATTATGAATTATTAATAATTCTCCCCCTATTTCTGCGTAGCTTTCCTGTAACTTGTCCAAGCAGCCTATCATATAATTAACCCTGGCAGGCGCTATATCATCTTGTTTTAAAATATTAGGGTCTAGGCAGAAAATACCTATTACTTTCGGACTGATTTTATAAGCTGCCGCTAGTCCGATATTATCAGAAATACGTAAATCTTTACGATGCCAGAATAGAATTAAATCAGACATATTTTTAGAAATGAAATAATTAATAACATTTCAGTAAGATTACCAAATTAAATTATATCTTAAATTATCATGTTATTTATTAAAATTAAGTAGGGACATTTTACTTTTATTAAAATATTATATTTTTTATAAATATAAACAGTAATATATACTTATAATTTCCAATGTATATAACCTTGTAAATAGTCCATAT
>CAWUOF010000128.1:0-9353 GCA_963923765.1 uncultured bacterium
TTCTTGTTAAGAAAACATCAATCTTTCTGGCTTTTGCCTCTTGCCTCTTGCCTGAATTTCGCAAGAAGTCTAATGATCGCCTATTTGTGGGGAGGGCGATCGATGCTGAAAATGATTGTAATCACCAATTTTTGTATATTTTTAAAATACTATTGACTATTAAAAATAAAAAAAAGTATTGTTTAGATTTGCCAACATGGAAATTAAAGCAATAGCCAAATAAACCTTAGAATTAAAAAAAGTTAGCTTTTTTATCTTTATCGCTGATAACCCTTTTATTTTTTCCTAGCAATTATGACCAGCAATTCTGAACAAAAAACGATTGTTAGAGCTAATCCATATTTAGAATTAAACAATCAGGGACAAATTTTACAGCTTGAGTTACACGGAAATGAACACAGACTGGGGCGCGATCGCTCTTTTGCTGATTTAATAGTTCCCCCAGAATGGCAGGTAATTTCCCGTTGTCATGCTGTTTTACGACGCAAAGGGGAAGATTATTATATTTATGATGGAGATGGCCAAAAGCCCAGTAGTAACGGGTTATTTCTCGATCGCTCCCGTATTACCCCTACTGAGGGTTATTCCCTGACCAACGGTAGTCAAATTCGTATCGGTCAAGACCCCCGCAATCAAATTTTTCTGACCTATATTAATCCTTTAAGCAATATTACTGCATCTGCGCCGACGGTGCGTTCTATTTCTTTACAAAATCGCTCAGTTTTATTAGGTCGTGACCCTAGTGCTAACTTACAATTAGACTCGCCCATAGTTTCCCGCCGCCATGCCATTATCGAACCCAGTGGCTTAGGAAAATATATTTTAAGGGACTATAGCACTAATGGCATATTTGTTAATGGTCAGCGTGTCCAAGGTGGAACTTTACTAGCAGATGGGTCTACTATTCGTATCGGTCCGTTTACGCTATTGTTACGGGGCGATATTTTAGAAGTACCAGATCAAGGTAATCAAATTCGCCTTGATACGAAAGATTTAGTAATTAAAGGACGTTTAGATAATATTACCCTAGCGATCGAACCAGGGCAATTTGTGGCTTTAGTTGGTGGTAGTGGTGCGGGTAAATCAACTTTAATGAAAACCCTATTAGGTATTGAGAAAACTAATAGCGGTATAGTTTATCTGAATGGCGATAATTTACGAAAGAATTTTAATATTTATCGCACCCAAATAGGTTATGTACCCCAGGATGATATTATTCACCAAGATTTAAAAGTAACTGAGGTATTAAAATATGCGGCTAAATTAAGATTACCTCCAGATATGAGTAATGGAGATATCGATCGAGCAGTGATACAAACTCTCGAAGATATTGGAATGTCTCATAAAAAAGATTCTTTAGTAAAAGACTTAAGTGGTGGACAAAGGAAACGGGTTAGTATTGGTGTAGAATTATTAGCACAACCCAAGTTATTTTTCCTAGATGAACCAACTTCCGGATTAGATCCAGGTCGAGATTTAATGATGATGGAGTTAATGCGAAATTTAGCAAATCAGGGGAGAACAGTAATTTTAGTTACCCATGCTACTGCTAATATTACCCTGTGCGATCGAGTTGCCTTTTTAGGGCGTGGCGGGCGTCTTTGTTATTTCGGACCTCCCCAGGAAGCCTTTAATTTCTTTGAAGAAAAAGATAATTTTGCCAAAATCTATATCAAATTAGAACCGGATGTAGAAAAAGTTAAAAACGAAACCGAGGCGATCGCTCAAACTTATGCCAATAAATTTCGCAATTCCCATTACTATCAACAATACATTGAAAATCACCTGAGTCAACCGGAAAATCAACCGGAAAGTGTAACCAAAAATCCAGCTAATACTAGCCCATCTCCTACCCAGGTTAAACCATCATTTTTTAAACAGCTATCTATTCTATGTCAGCGATATTTACAGTTAGTTTGGCGCGATAAAACTAATTTAGGATTATCTCTTTTAACTGCACCGATCGGCGTTAGTTTAATTACTTTAGCATTAAAAGAAAATCCTTTAATTCCCGCAGATCCTTTAGATGCTAAAACAGCACCTTTAGCCTTGCGGGTTTTATTTGTATTTACCTGTGCAGCTTTGTGGGTAGGCTTATCTTCTTCGGTACAAGAAATAGTTAAAGAAGCTGCTATTTATACCAGAGAAAGATTAGTAAATTTGGGATTATTTGCTTATCTGGGTTCTAAATTTGTAATTTTAGGGAGTTTAGCAGTATTACAAACTATATTAATTTCAGCAGTAATTTTGCTTTGTTTTAAATCACCTACACCGGAAATAATTCCCTGGTTTTTAGGCGTGGGAATTACTACTTTTTTAACTCTGGTAACGAGTTTTAGTTTAGGTTTAATGATTTCTGGTATTGCTAAAAATGGTTCTCAAGCTAACAGTACCTTGCCTTTAATATTGCTACCACAGATTATTTTTTCTGGGGTATTGTTTAGAATGGAAGGATTTGCTAGTAAAATATCTTGGTTAATGTTAAGTCGGTGGTCGATCGGGGCTTATGGTTCCTTGGTTAATGTTAATGCTATGAATCCGGAACCTACTAAATTACCCGATGGTAGCATTATAGAATTACCTTTTAAAGCTACTCCTGTTTATGACCCTACTTGGGAAAATCTCAGTTTAAATTGGGGTGTTTTGTGTTTGCATACCTTTATTTATTTGGCTGTAACTTGGATTTTGCAAAAACGCAAAGATATTTTTTAACTTGATTAGATTTTGGTTCCCAGGTAAAAAAACCTGGGAATATTATTTAACACAAGTACCTTTAATAAGATTTCCTGCTACCCAACCGTTGATAGGTTTATTAATTTTATACCAGCCGATGGGTTCCGCAACGGCAACAACAGTAACTTTAGTACCGTTTTTTAATTTAGTTAATACTTTCGAGTTAGTATCAGCATACATTCTGACGTTTAAAGGTGGATTTGGATCATTAACTACAGCTTGACAGGGTTTAATATCGTGAATTACTGATTTTACTGCTGGTGTTGTATTGGGTTGAGAAGTTGGTTTAGCAGTGGGTGAAGTAGAGGCTTTTGGCTTAGTTTCTGAAGACTCTGAGTTATTTAGGGAAATTCCGATTATTATTGCAGTGGCAACTACACCACTAGCTATTAAACCACCTATTATTTTAGTTTTATGGTTATGCCAAATTGAAGGGGACAAACTGGCAATAGTGTTAGTGATAATTGGGGCAGGAGGGGCAGAAGAAACTGTAGGGGAAATGGGTAAAATATTGGTATTTAAAGCTTCTAACATTTCCTTGGCTGTGGCAAAGCGATCGCGGGGATGATATTGGATTGATTTATCTAAAATATCAGCTAAATTTTGATTAATTCCTGGGATAAAATGCCGCCAGACTATTTCACCACTACGGGTGTCTAATTCCAACTGTTGCGGCGTTTTTCCGGTGAGTAAATAGATAGCAGTTAATCCTAAACTATATAAATCACTAGAATATAAAGGTCTACCTGCTGCTTGCTCAGAAGGCATAAAACCAGGAGTACCAATTACGATCGAATTAGTTTCATTACCTTGGGGAGTGGCAACAGTACCCATTGCTTCTTTTACTGCACCAAAATCAATTAATACTGGCTTACCATCTGCTTCTCGTAAAATAATATTATCTGGTTTAATATCACGATGAACTATTTTTTTACTATGGACATAATCCAAGACTGGTAATAAATTTATTAATATATCTCGCACAAAATTTTCACTTTGTATGCCTTCTTTTTGGATTTTTTCAGCGAGAGTAACTCCTTCTATCCATTCTTGTACTAAATAAAATTGTCCATCTAACTCGAAGTAAGCGTATAATTGCGGTATCTGATTGTTATCATCTCCTAACTTTTCTAAAACAACTGCTTCGCGGGGAAACCGCTTTTGTACTAATTTGGTCATTTCCGGATCATTAGTAACAGGTTTAAGCTGTTTAATGGCACAACGACGGGCTGAAGGCATTTGCATATCTTCGGCTAGGAATGTTTCACCAAATCCACCTACAGCAAGCGATCGCAAAATCCGATAACGATTGTTTAAAATTGTCATAATTTTGCTACTTTAATTCCTTGTATAGTATTCTCGGTAATAAATAAATTACCTTTATTTTACATCTAATAAACCGTTTTCTTTTTGTTTGGGATTAAAGCGAATATCCGTTACTAAACCACGATTTTTTAATTCTGTTAAAATTTCTGCTTCTACTCTTCTGGCTACATTTTTTAATATTTTACTTTGTTTTAATTCCTCCCCAGCCGCATTATTATAATCTTCTGCTTCTGCTGGTGTCATTAACTCTTTTACATCGATCGGGCGTTCCCATTTGGCTAAATCCTTAGCATTACCAACAGGTATAATACCATTTTCTGTCATCCAATTATTTTTGATGTTTTCTAATAAGGTTCGATCGGGGCGATCGATAATTTGCGTTTTTATCCAATAACAATTTTTAGGTTGTCTAACTAAATGTTGTTTTATACTCAGATAAATATCGCGCGAATAGCCAATAAATTGCAGTTGTTTATCTTGGTCAAAAATCCCATATACACCTATTTTATGGAGTAATTCCTCTGGTAATTGACCGTTATCATCAATATAGGGTATATATTCCAAACTAGCTAATAAGGAAATATTATTTTCAGTAGGCATCTGTTTCACTCAGTAGGGAAAGTTTTAGGAAAGTTTTTAAGGAAAGTTTGGATTAATTTCTTGATTCTTATCGCCCAGTTTAGATTTTTCTGGTAATATTTATTTTACCATTTTTTACCATTAGTCTATTTTGCGATAAATAGCACAGAGGCGGCTAGGCTGAAAAATTTTAGCTTTAAACATAAAATTAGGTGGTACATTGATAATAATATGATGGGGAGAATCATAAAATTTTTCAAATTCTGGTGCCATTCCTTTTGGAGTACCTATGCTATAGGGTACAGGTTGAAAAATTAATTCTGTGAATTCTACTTTTTCACATTTAGCTTGCTCAGAAATTTGTTGGATAAAATTTTCTCCATTTAATAAATTAAATAGCACCTCGCGAGCATCGAGATTTAAGGTAAAATTACCATCAAAGTTTTCGATTATTTTTAAAGTCATTGGTACTCCTTATCTTAATTTGGTAATAACTGGGTCAATTTTTTGACAATTTTTTGGGCTAATTTGCCAGTCTCACATTTTAAATATCTTATTGCCTTCAGTGTCATTTTTTCCATCGAATTCGATCGCCCCCTATTGGGCAGTCTTACCGGGTCAAATTTAGTTTACTAATCTTCGATCGCCTGTTAATACATAAAATTAGCATTTTGTCAATTATCATAATTAATTTTTGGATAATTATTTCGGTAATTTTATAACTATTCAATAAAAAACCGATCGAGTTTATGGGTAAAAGGGCGATCGGCTCTTATCTTAGGTTATAATAACTTTTCTAGCGTTGCCAGCATTTACCTTGAGGACAAGAAATTTCTATCGATCGAATAATCGCATTTTGCCGATAATTATTAGTTTCTTGATATCCTCCTAAATTCGATTTTGGATAAATTCCTGCTAAACTATTATTACCAAATGCTCCTGTCCGAAACCCCATATAATTTGTTGGTTGATTGGCAAATTTGACATATTCCCTACCTTCCATTTCTAAATTATAAGATAAGGTAGCTTTACCATAAACCATTTCAGCTTGTTTAATGCGGCTTCCTGGTCCGATTCCTTTATCTGTACGATAATTATAATTATCTGTTTGCAATACTTCTATTACATCAGAATCTTTAAAAGTAGTATTTATTTGGGGATAAAGAATCCGAAATTGTACCTTACCTCCCTGGATAATTTCTATGGCATTCCAATCTACCATAAAAGGTGTTTTGATATTAAATTTAGTATTTTTTCCTAACGCTTTTTTCACCTCTCCATAAGTCATACCAATTTTAGCTACTCCAATTCTTCCTGGCGCGATCGATCTATTAATATTATTCTGCACCAATTTTTTCTCTGATAAATTCTCCTGATTTTGTGATATTTGAGCCTGGGCCAAGGTATTAGCAAAGCTAAATAAAACTAATGCCATAATTACACTAAAACAACTAAACAAAAATAATCGATATTTCATGGTATTTTAGGCGATTTTAGATTTGATATTTAGGCGAATTTATTTATATTATAGTCGGTTATGATAAAATTCACATCTTCACCCATTTCTACATATTTTATTATGTTTTTTGCGGATAATTTTAGATAATTAAACCATTATTTTAGGGGCATATATATAATATTTTTTTTAAATATGAGTTAAGTAGGATAAAAGTTAGCATTTATTTTTAAGGCTACACCCAACCAGGTTTTTTCAAAAAAATCGGTTTCTTTATAATGTTTCTTTTTACTCATTAAAAACCGAATTAATCTAATTTTACCATTGTTTCCATCTTAATTAAAGTTACTATAAATATAATTTGATTGTTTTTTTATTACACAAGCAGCACAGTACAATAACGGTTTTTTATTATGGAGATGTACCCCAGTGCTATAATTAAATTTAGTAGTAATAATTATCAAAATTACAATATGAAAATTTTAACTGAATGGGGATTTACTTGGATGGGCTGGCGTAATAATCAACGCGGGGAATATTGGTTTTTAATTCAAGGAATATTATTAATAGGGTTTGTTTTTTTACCCGTCTATCCATCTATAAAATTTACTGCTTCAGATTGGTTTTATATTAATAGCAGTATAGCTATTGTTATAGGATTAATAGGAATAATTTTTTTAGGTAAAGGTTTGCTAGATTTAGGTAATAATATTACTCCTTTACCTTATCCAAAAGCGGATGGTAAATTAATTCAAACAGGAGTTTATGGAGTTGTGCGCCATCCGCTTTATAGTGGGTTAATTTTTACTACACTTGCCTGGTCAATTTGGCAATTAAGTTTATCTCATTTGCTAGTTACAATTATTATTTTTAGTGTTCTTAATGCTAAATCTAGCCGAGAAGAAATTTGGTTAACAGAGAAATTTCCAGAATATTTAGAATATCAGCAAAAAGTTAAAAAATTTATTCCTGGGTTATTTTAAAACAATTTTTTTTATAAAATAAAAAATACGCAAAAATAAATTAAAAATAAAATTTATCGTTGCGTATTTTTATTGTGATCATCTTTACAGATTAGTATCTTTACATTGGCGATACTTAATTTTGGTAATATCCCTTATTTTACAGCAGATTCACCTTCTGGCTCTTCTTGTACTGTTAAAGCAGGTTGAGCCCGCCGGGTGATAATGCGTTTTGGTGTGTGGGAGTGGGAGTCACGAATAGGCTGGGATTTTTGACGTTTTTCCAGCAAAATTGGTTTGGGAGTTTCCACAACATCTTCGGGATAGTTTTGCTCGGAATTCATCCAAGATGGGCGGGTAGTATCGTAGGCCATTTGTAAAGCGGCAGCAGCGATCGCGTGAATGTCGTATTCTTCACTCAATTGGGCGACGATCGGCAAGAATGAGGCCATCCGTTCTCCGGTGAGGGCGTCCCGGACTTGTTCTTGTAATTTTTCGAGATGCCGTGCTTCAATTTGGGCACGAGTGGGAACAGAGGCTATTTTTAGACTTTGACGAACGTGGCGTTCAATTAAGCGTAGTTTACGCCGATCGAGGGGTTGAATTAAAGAAATTGCTGTACCTTCACGTCCGGCCCGACCAGTTCGGCCAATGCGGTGTACGTAACTTTCAACACTATCGGGTAGGTCAAAATTAATAACGTGGGTAAGATGATCTACATCTAAGCCCCGGGCGGCAATATCTGTGGCCACAATCCACCGAACTTGGTTTTGTCGGAAGCGAATTAGCAGGCGTTCCCGTTGAGTTTGGTTAAGATCGCCGTGATATTCGTCTACGCTATGACCTGCCGCTTGGAGTTGGCTAGTTAATTCTGCCGCTTGGCGACGAGTCCGAACAAAGACGATCGCTGATTTTGGATCTTCGAGTTCAAGGATAGGCTGTAATGCCCGGGCTTTTGTCCACCCGCGCGGCACCATATAGGCAATTTGATTAATTTGCTTAGGTGCGGCTTTGGGCTGTTCTACTGTGACTGTGATGGGAGAACGCAGGAATTTTGTCACCAATTCCCGAATAGATGGGGGCATGGTGGCAGAAAAACAAGCGGTTTGACGATTTTGGGGGGCTTGATTGAGGATTTTTTCAACATCATCAATAAAGCCCATACTTAGCATTTCGTCGGCTTCATCTAGTACTAGCCAGTTTACTTGGTCTAGTTTTAGGTTGCCCCGATCTAGTAGGTCTAGTACTCTACCGGGAGTACCAACTACTATGGGTACGCCTTGTTGTAGGCGGCGAATTTGCCGATCGATGGATTGGCCACCATACACGGTGAGAACATGAACGCGCCGATCGCCGTTAAAATCGCGAATGGCTTCGCATACTTGCATGGCCAACTCTCGGGTCGGTGTCAAAATTAGGGCTTGTACCGCCGGTATTTTCGGATCGATACTTTCTAATATTGGCAATGAAAATGCCGCAGTTTTTCCGGTTCCCGTTTGCGCCTGTCCTACTACATCCCTTCCTGATAGCAGATGAGGAATGGCTTGGGCTTGTATTGGCGTGGGGGCTGTAAAACCTAATTTTTCTAGGTGATGAGCACGAGTTTCGGAAATACCTAAGCTTTTGAAAGAAAGGGTCATTTAATCTCCCGTAAACGTTAATATTTAGCGCAAAAATTCGTTACAAAAAACTGCATAACGCAGGGCTTAAACTCTGTCATTTTTTGAGCAGCGTTGCCCAGTTATCTGAAACCGATTTATATTTAGCAAGCTTTCAAAAAAAGACATCATAATAATCTGGTGATACAAATCTTAGCAGATTTTTAAGATTTTTACTACTTGTCAAGGAATTTCTTGATTTTTTTTCCGGAAAGTTAATAGAGTATTTTCCTCTATATCTTTATAGATAGCTATCGCTATTGATTTTAGGCTTTTTTGCCTGCCATCATTGCTTAATGATGTTTTTTCCTTGGTAATCAGTAGGATAAAATCGGTTAATTTTGCTCAAAAACTGTTTAATTTCAAGTAATCTAGCTGTTTTTACCATTTATTTAACTTTTAATGGTAAAAATTGCTAAAAAATGCCTTTAAATCAGCTTTTTTGTGGTTTTAGCCCTTGATTAAATATGCGATGATTTTTTGGTGTTTTTTGCAGAATTTTGTTACCTTTGTTACAGACATTTAACCGATCGCTTCCCCTTTAATTCAGGTGTTATCTGAACTAATATTTAGGTTTTTTCTCTTTCTGTAGGGGTAACAAGAAGGCTAAAACCTTTACAGGATAAAGGATGGAGCGAA
>CAWUOF010000129.1:0-9351 GCA_963923765.1 uncultured bacterium
TGCGGCGTTGCTTGTGGGATGATTTCACCCAATTTGAAAGGAATCCTCAATCATTTCAACCGTCAGCCAATCTCGCATCTATGCAATGCCACATTTAGGGTAACTTAATCTCTCACAGATTTAACCTCTATTTCTGTATCATATTCTGGTTCTATTTCCATGACTAAAACAGGCTTTTCTTTCGGTTTTTTCCCTTGAGTTAATCTCGTCCGTAAAGCCTCCATATAAACATAAACTACAGGGGTAAGATATAGGGTTAACAATTGGGAAAATACTAAACCACCAACGACAGCTAAACCTAAAGGGCGACGTGCTTCTGCGCCTGCACCCCAGCCTAAAGCGATAGGTAAAGCACCCATTAAGGCTGCCATAGTTGTCATCATAATGGGGCGGAAACGGACTAAACAGGCTTCATAAATTGCGGCTTGGGGATGTTTGCCGTTATTCTTTTGGGCATCTAGGGCAAAATCTATCATCATAATGCCGTTTTTCTTGACAATACCAACTAACATGATTAAACCAACAAAGGCATAAACATCTAAGTCGGTACGGAAAATCAATAGGGTTAATAAGGCACCAAAACCAGCCGAAGGAAGACTAGAAAGAATAGTTAAGGGGTGAATAAAGTCTTCGTAGAGAATGCCTAATACTAAGTAAATTACTAAAATGGCAACAAATAGTAATGCTCCTAAACCTTGTAATGAGGAACTAAAGGCTTGAGCGCTACCTTGGAAGTTGCTAGTAATGGTGGCAGGTAAATTATTAACAGCGAGTTCTTTTACTTTGGCAACACCTTCACTGAGAGCAATTCCTGGTTTGAGGTTAAAGGAAATAGTTACTGATGGTAATTGTCCGGCGTGGCTAACTGTTAAAGGCCCGACTTCTTGAGTTAGTTTTGCTACGGCTTCTAAGGGTATTTGTTGCCCGCTATTGGAGCGAATGTATAGTAAAGATAAGGCTTCTGGAGTTCTTTGATATTGGGGTTCTAACTCCATAATTACTTGGTATTGGTTATTGGGGGCAAATATGGTAGAAACTTGTTGAGAACCGTAGGCATTTTTTAGGGCGTTTTCAATTTGGTTAACGGAAACACCTAAAGCTGAGGCTTGCTCTCGATCGATATTTACTTTTACTTGCAGGTTTTTAATTTGTAGATCACTGGTAACGTCTTGTAGTTCGGGCAGCGATCGCATTTTGCTTTCTAGTTTAGTGGCTTCTTGGTAAAGTTGATCTATATCTGAACCTTGCAAGGTTAGTTGATATAAACTTTTAGTTAGTTGTCCTCCTAAACGAATGGTTGGGGGGTTTTGCAGGAAAACATTTATTCCTGGTACTTGGGCTAATTTGGGTCGCAATTCTTGAATAAGTTCATCAACATTTTGTTGACGTTGCGATCGAGGTTTTAATCTCATAAAAATTCGTCCTGCGTTACTAGCATTACTAGCACCGCCAGCCCCTACACTGGAAGAAAAACCCTCAACATTGGGATTTTTGCTAATAATTTCCATGATGGCTTTTTGATGGCGTACCATATCATCAAAGGAAATATCCTGGGCACCTTCGGTACTGCCAAACATTTGATTAGTATCTTCATTGGGAATAAAACCTTTAGGAGTGATATAAAATAAATATCCGGTGGCAAATAAAAGCGCAATGGAAATAATTATAGTAGTGCGATGAAATTGAAAAGCTCGTTTTAAAGTTACGCGATAAATATTTTGCATTCCATCAAAAAAGCTTTCGGAAATTTCATATAAACGATTGCGTTTTTCCTGATGATTATGATCGTGGGGTTTGAGAAACCGACTACAAAGCATTGGTGTCAAGCTGAGGGATACAAAACCAGACACCAAAATAGACATACTAATTGTAACTGCAAATTCGTGAAATAATCTGCCTAAAATACCGCCTAAAAATAGCATGGGAATAAAAGCGGCTATTAAGGAAAATGTCATGGATAAAACCGTAAAGCCGATTTCAGATGCACCTTTTAAGGCGGCAGCAAATGGTTTTTCTCCCATTTCTAAGTAACGGACAATGTTTTCTAGTACAACAATAGCATCATCTACTACGAAGCCGACAGAAAGGGTTAAAGCCATTAAGGATAGGTTATCGAGGGAATATCCCAGCATATACATAACGGCAAAGGTTCCTACTAAGGAAATTGGTAATGCTAAACTGGGAATTATGGTGGCGGAAAGGTTACGTAAAAATAGGAAAATTACTAAAATTACTAAGCCGATAGTTAAGATTAAGGTAAATTGTACATCGTTAACTGATTCGCGAATTGATTCGGAGCGATCGAATAAAATATGTAAATCTATTGCGGCTGGTAATTGTTCTCGGAAAGTAGGCAAAAGTTTTTTAACTGCATCTGCTACTTCTACTGTATTTGTGCCTGGTTGCCTTTGAATGGCAAGAATAATAGAACGAGTATTATTATACCAACTGGCGGTTCTATTATTTTCAACATCATCGATCGCTTTGCCAATTTCTTCTAACTTAACTGGCGCTCCGTTGCGATAAGCTACTATCATGGGATTATAAGCAGCCGCATTGGTAAGCTGACCGTTGGCTTGAATTGTAAAGCTTTTTTGATTGCCAGATAGGGTACCTGTGGGTAAATTAACGTTATTTTGATTAATGGCATTTTTGACATCATCAATGCCTATTCCCCTGGTAGCCATTGCCAGGGGATTTAATTGGATTCTAACTGCATATTTTTGGGAACCTAAAACTTGTACTTGTGCTACTCCATTTACCATTGATAGGCGTTGTGCCATTAAGGTTTGTGCATATTCATCTACCATTGAAAGGGGTAGTGTTTCTGAAGTTAAAGTTAAATAAAGAATGGGTTGATCCGCAGGGTTTACCTTTTGATAAGAAGGCGGTGTTGGCATATCTGGCGGTAATTGTCGCGCTGCTTTAGCAATGGCTGACTGAACATCTTGGGCTGCTGAGTCAAGTTCTCTATTTAAGTCAAATTGTAGAGTAATTGATGTATTTCCTAAAGCACTGGTAGAACTCATGGAATCTAAACCAGCTATGGTGGAAAATTGCTTTTCTAAAGGAGTTGCTACCGATGCTGCCATTGTTTCAGGACTGGCACCGGGTAAAACGGCTGAAACTTGTATGGTTGGGAAGTCTACATTAGGTAAGTTACTAACAGGTAGTAACCGATAAGTCATTATGCCAAATATGATAATTCCTGCCATGATTAAAGTTGTCATTACAGGCCGTCTAATAAATAATTCGGCTATTTTCATTTATTTTCCCCTTGTGCCTGATTGTTGTTGGTAGAATTACTATCTTGTTTGATGCTAATTGCTGCACCTTTTCTTAATTTTAATTGTCCATCGGTTACAATCTGTTCTCCTGGTTTTAATCCTTGTTCTATAACTGCTTCTCCGTCTACTGTTCTACTTACTATTACAACTCGATCTTCTACGGTCATATCGGGTTGTACTACAAAAACATATTGACCTTTTTGCCCTGTTTGCAATGCCTGGGAAGGTATGACTATAGCGTTTTTTTCTTGACTTAAATTTATTACTACGTTGACAAATAAACCCGGCCAAAGTTTAGTATTGGGATTATCAAAGGTGGCTTTTAATTTTACTGTTCCGGTGGAATTATCTACTGCGTTATCAATAAATGTTAGTTTACCGGTGATGGGGTTTTTTTCATCTTTGGGAATTATTGCTTGGACTTTGATGCTGTCTTTATCCATGTATTTTCTAATTAAAGCTAGTTGCTGTTGTGGTACGGCAAAGGTAACGTAAATAGGGTTAATTTGTTTGATTTCTACCATTGTGGTATCGTTGGATTTAACTACGTTGCCTTGGTTAACTGCTATGCTACCAACTCTGCCATTAATGGGAGAAAAAATTGAGGTGTAACTAAGTTGAACTTTGGCGTTTTCTACGGCTGCTTCATCTGCTTTTATTGCTGCTTTTACGTTTTCTACTGCTGCCATACTTGCGTTTACTGCTGCTTTAGCATTGGCGACTGCTGCTGTACTTTGTCCTACTGCCGATCGCGCATTTTCTACTAAGGCTTTACTTTGTCCTACGGCTGCTTTGGCGTTTTCTACACTAGCGGAACTAGCTAAAGTAGATGCGTTTTGCGCGTCAGCATCGGCACGTAATTTATCGTATTGACTTTTACTAACTGCTCCTTCATTTACTAATTTTTCATAACGTTTAGCTTCTATTTCTGCTTGATTGGCTTGAGCGTTACTTTTAACTAAGTTTGCATCTGCTTGCTTAATTTGCGCCATATCAGCAACTACTTTGGCTTGTGCTTGTTGAATTTGTGCTTTGTCTGCTTCTACTTTGGCTTGTGCTTGTTGAATTTGTGCTTTGTCTGCTTCTACTTTGGCTTCGGCTTGTTGTAATTGGGCTTTATCTTTTTCTAGGTTGGCTTCTGCTTGACTTAGGGCAGCTTCCAAAGGTCGAGAATCAATTTTAAATAGTAAATCTCCTTTGTTGACATCTTGACCTTGGTTAAAGTAAACGGCTTTGATTTCGCCGTTGATTAGAGATTTTACTGAAATGACGTTATAGGCTTCTACTGTACCCATTACTTGTATTTTTAATGGTATGCTTTTTTGTTCGGCTTTGGCGATATATACTGGTACTGTTTCTTGCTTTTTTGTAGGGTTTGATTTGGCGTTGGAAGCCGCACAACCAGATAGAAATACTAACCCAATTAAGGTTAATTTTAGGGATTTTAATTTGGTGACATTGATAACCATAGAAAAGGGGGGATTAGATTTACTGAAAAAAATTTGTAATTATTTATGATTATTTACAAATGTTTAAATAACTTTGCAATTATATAACCTGATTATTTTTTAAGAAACTTGATTAAGGCTTTTGTTAGATATACTAACTATTAGAGTAACAAATTTTTAGCAAGTGAGGTATAAAATGTCTATCGTTACCGCAGAAATTACCTCGGAACTATGTGCTGATAAGGTTTTAGAAGTTGTTCCTTTGGTGATGCGCTGTCTGCGGGCTGAAATACGTCGTCAGGGACAACCTCTGCTTTCTGTACCCCAGTTAAGAACGATGATTTTTTTAAAAAATTTCCCTGGTTCTTCTTTATCTGGTGTGGCCGAACATTTGGGGGTGACAAAGGCAACGGCTTCTACTTTGGTGGAAAAGTTAGTAAAACGGGGTTTAATTAACCGCGTTGAACATCCACAGGAACGCCGTCGTCATGTTTTGACTTTGACGGCAGTAGGTGTAGATATTTTTGAAGAGGTCCGTTTAGCAACTCGATCGCGGATAGCTATTTTACTGGGGAATTTATCAGAAAATGAGTTAATAGAAATCTATGGTGGTATTAGTTTATTAGGGGATATTTTTAAAGAAGTTATACCGGCGATCGAAGATTAATTTGGCTTTTTAGCGATCGTTACAGGAGTTATGATATATTTTTTCTGGATTTGCAATTAAAGTTTTCAGCTTTTTTAACTTTATTAAAGTAGTTAAGTAATTGTATCAAACAAATTATCTATTAAAATCATCAGATGCGCCAATTAGCCCTTTTTCTGAGGATGTTGTAACATCAATTCCTCGTATTTTTAAGCCATTGGCGATCGCATGACTGACATTCTCATCCAGATGATATTTAATTTTGTTTGACATTTTGATTTTTTAATATTTTTTCAATTAAAGATGGTTGATCGCCTTGTAATTGTTTAAAGAAAGCTTCCCCTTCTTCAATGTCATGTCTAATTTGTTCTCTATGATCGTGATAATAGGTTAAAGCGGCATAAACATCGGCTAGGGTGATACTGGGATGATGATAAATAATTTCATCCGGTGACATTCCCATTTTTTCATGCCAAATGACAATATCTTGAACCTTGATACGATGTCCAGCAATTCGAGGTTTTCCCCCACAGACACCGGGAGTAATTTCAATGTGTTGTGTAATTGCGATCGATGACATAATTTTTGAAAAATTATAGCTAATTTAGATAATTATAGCATTTTTTCTAACTTTATCCAGAATAAAACACATTTTAGTTACAATTTGCAACCTGTTTGATTTTTCCGGCTTTTATAACCCTGGGAAATTATATACTTTGTCAAGTATTTGTACTCTTGTAGGTGGTTATTAAAAGGCCAGAAAAAATATTTTTTAATTTTAAACGCTAAATTTTATGAATATAACGAACTAATTGATCTTTTGGTGCGGCTTTGCGGTTAACTATTTCTATTTTATTATTCCAGATAAGCTGTTGTACTTGATTTTCGACTTGGTTTTGATTAAGTTGAGGAAAATTACCCAAAGCGGCTTTAATTAAAATATTTTTCCCCATGTAACCTTGGGTTTTGACGAGGTTTAACAAAAAATCTTTGATATCAATTTCGATCGCGGCTTCTTCTGTGTCATTTTTGGCAATTATTTCTAATTCTTGTAATAAATTACATTTATCTAAAATTTTGGTATTTCCTATTAAAGCTTCTAATTCTTTTAAGCTAATATTTTTGCCGGAAACTACTAATTCATTAGCTAAAGCTGAGTTAACTAAATCGTGATAAGTTGCTAAGTAATGCACTGAGGATAAAGTCGGTTTAATATGACGACGATGGGCGCTACCTTTAAAAATTTGTCTGTAGATTTGATTGCCGGCGAGATGGGCATCACCTACTGTTACCGATCGAATTAAATAAAGCTTTTGACATTTGTTTTCACCCAAGGCTTTATTACAGGCATTCATTACGTCATAAAAGCTTTTCATATTCAAATCTTCTGTCCAAACTATTCCTACTGTTATTGGTTGTTCAGGATGTTGATAACTGAGGGAATAGCTGGCATATTTCCCGCTTAAAAATTTGGGTTTAATTTGTGTTATTTCTAAGGCTGATAATATTTCATGTAACATCCGAATTAATTCTGGTGTTGCTAATAAGCTAATGCGGGATAATTTGGCTTGAATTTTTTTATATTCATCTTGCCAAAGTAGGTAAAATTCTGCTTCGTTAGCTACGGAGGCGGGAGGTATTTTATCTGGCGATCGAGTATCTATGGCTAAACTATCTTTATATTTTTGATATTCTTGTCGAGCAAAAATTAAAGCGCTTCTAGGGTCAGTTTTACCGCCAGGAAATTTTTTTTCTAAGGCTTCTTTTGTGAGGGGAAAAATGCGTGAAGTAGGTTTTTTATTGGTTTGGGCGTGAATGGAATGTAATCGCAATGTCCAAAGAGCTTCTACTTGGTCAAGGTTTATATTTCTTAAATGAATTTTATAATCAATTCGGGCTTTGTCTGCTTGTTGAATGCGATCGTTATTTTGTTTGTAATAATTGGTAATTAAACTGATAATGATTAAAAAGTTTTTTAAGGAATCATTGTGAATGATAGTATTAATATTAAACAAAGCTTGTAAATCAGGAAATCCATCATTATTACGAGGAATATTATCTAAGTTATCAAAACATAATACTATTGGCTGAGTTTCTGTGGAAATTCTGCCTAAGTTTGCTAAGGTTTCCCAAGCAGCATCTTCTGTATCTATGGAGTTTTTTATTTTTAATTCTGCCAAGGATTCTTCACTTAAATCATTACCTCTTAACCATTCGTAGGCTAAATCAGATCGTTCTCGATCGGAGTTAATTAGTTCATATAAAGCGCCAAAAAAGTTATCAGCATTATAAATTCCTGCGTATTTATAGGTGTTTTTTAGATGTTTAATAAAGTTTTGTCTATTACTAGATAATAATTGCCAAATACTATCATTAAATAGGCGTTGTTTTAGGGTTCTTTCTGTGAAGGCTGATAAACTTTTTAGCCATAATATTAATTGGGAATCTGTTTGACCTTCGGGAACTTGCATGAGGCTATCAACGGTATAGCGCAAGATATGACGCCGGATGGAATCACTATCAGGCCAAGGTCCGATATAAGCAAAAAAAGCTTTAGGGTTAAGGGTACGTTTTAGTCTTCCTAATAGATAGCTTTTCCCTGAACCGGATTCACCAGTAAGTAGTATAGTACGGCTATGATGATCTTTGGTGACTTCCTCTAATATAGTTTCTATTTTTTCAATATCTTTTTGGTGAATTGAGTTGACTGTTTGTGCAGCACTTTGATTTTCTCGCCAAAAGTTACCGGGCTTAAAAGTTGTCGGGTCAAAAGGGTTTACTTCGCTTTTAATGATGTCTTCAATAGATGTCATAATGGCTATTTTCCTAATTTTATCATCTGGTAAAAATTGAATTTAGGTAATTATTCCTCGATCGCCATAATAAAAAATAATCTGCCGCCGACTTCTTTGGGAATGCCTGCTTCTATTTGTTCGGGGCTGTAATGAGTTGGATCTACTAGGGAACTTAACTCTATTTTATCTTGTCGTTGCAAGCGATATAAAGCCCGATCTAATTCTTCCCTGGATAAAGGAGGTTGTAACTTTTGTCGCAGATGAAAAATTGGTAAATAATTTTCTGTGCCTAATTCTTTATCTAATTCAATTATTTTATGTAAAATCTCTGTATCTGTTGGTTTAGGTATTATATTATCAGTTTTTGCTGATATGGATTTATGCATAGTTTTACGCATAAATCGCAAATAATCAGTTAATTGTTTTAAGGTTATATTGGCTGTACTATTAGATTCAAATTCGGAAAGTAAATATTCTTTACCTCGATCGGTTAGCCAAACTTCTGTTATTTTTTTCTCTATAATTCTAATTACACCTCTTTCTGCTAATGCGTGAATTACCGTTTGTCTGGTGTTAGCTTCTATTCCCGTTTCTCCTGGGGTAATTCTGCCTTTTGCACTGGCTTTTAATGCTTTTAATTCTTCCTGGGTTATGGGTAAAGTTCCGGTTGTTAATTTTAATAATTCTTTACCTATAGAATTAATGGTAAATTTGGTTATTTCTTCTGTAAAATCTACTAAATTTTGCTGGTGTAATTGGCGACAAATGCTAGTTTTTTCAGCAATTTTCATGGTGGGGGTAGGCTTGATTTTAGCGATCGATATTTTATAATCTTTATAACTTAACAAATTCAAGAGAAATTTTAGATGTTTTGCTTCCATAAATTCCTTTGTTTATAATGATAACGTTTACTATTATACCGCAAAATGTCCTAAATTCAAAATAACTTGTAAAACTCAGGGTAAAAATTCCTATTTTGCGGTACTCTGTGATAATTTATCTTGGCTTAATTTTATAATTATTGCCAATTATGTAATTTTATCACTAATTTTATCACTAATTATATAAACAAACTAATTGGGAATCTGGATCTATATCATCACCGATAATTTGAATATGTTTTTCTTGACAAAGCTGGTTAATTATTTGTTCTATTTGGATTTTATTTACTTGGG
>CAWUOF010000130.1:0-9312 GCA_963923765.1 uncultured bacterium
TAGAGCTTTAACCCTTATCCGGTCTAGTTTTTAGCTTGCTTGTTACCCCCCCAGAGTAAAATCAAAATTTCTGAAGTTATACAAAATTTGTACAAAAGTTATACAAAAGTTGTACAAAAGTTGTACAGAAGTCAAACGCGATCGCAAACATCAGTCTGAGATGCTAGATATTAAGAGGAAATAGAGACATCTCAATTACTTTACTAACCTATTAGCTTTACCAAGGATACTAAAATGTTTGCACGCAATAATTATCCCGACTCCACTAATGACAACTTTTCTTCCCAGCCAAATAATTCTCAAAATATCCAGCCCATAAATGAAACCTCGTTTACAGTAGAAAATTCAGAATCAAAACCAGCAAATTCCAATCCAACTACCCATATAAATTCTAAGATAATTTCTAATTGCTACAAAGGCGGCGAACATACAATTAATGTTAACGATCTCTCTAGCGATAAACTTATGGAATTGATGGATTACTGGTGGAAAAACGAGGGAATGTAATTGATTTATTCTTGCTAATAATCGGCCTGATAATTTCTCTATAGTTGGATAATTTTGTTATGTTCACTCAAACACCTCTAAACCGACCCCAACAACTTGTTCAATCTGACAATAGGTTTGAGTACCAAAATCATACCGAACAGCAATTAATTCCTGATAATTCTTCAGTCTGGCCGATTATTGGACGTATTCACTCCCTCGAAACCTGTGGCACAGTAGACGGACCTGGAATTCGTTTCGTTATCTTTACTCAAGGATGTTGTTTACGTTGTCTTTATTGCCATAATCCTGATACTCGTAATCCTAAATATGGATTAGAAGTCACAGTTGACGAATTGATGCTAGAAATTCAGAAATATCGATCTTATATGCAGTTTTCTGGTGGCGGTGTTACTATTAGCGGTGGTGAACCTTTAATACAACCAAAATTTGTCGGAGAAATTTTTCGACGCTGCCAAGAATTAAAAATCCATACAGCTTTAGATACTTCTGGATATACCAACTTAGATCCTGCCATAAAATATGTGGTTGATTATGTAGATCTAGTGTTATTAGATATCAAATCCTTTACTCCCCACACTGCTAGAGAAGTTACCGGCGTATCTATTTATCCGACCCTCAAATTTGCCAACTATCTGAAAAAAATTAACAAACCAACTTGGATTAGATTTGTTTTAGTGCCTAATTGGACAGATAACATTAATAACTTAGAAGGATTAGCAAAATTTATTGCTACCTTAGACAATGTGAAAAAAGTTGAAATTTTACCTTTTCACAAAATGAGCGAATATAAATGGGAAAGTTTGGGGTATGAATACCAGTTAAAAAATACCGATCCACCTTCCCTAGAAAATATTCAAAAAGCAAAAAATATTTTCAAAAATTACGGAATACCATTAATCTGAATTATATTTTTTTACTTACTGGTAATGGTATTTTTTGCCTTTTTGCTAATATTTTTTTGTCTAATTTTTTTAAGTTACGCTATTAGATTGTGAAACTCAATAAAAATTTACAAATTGCTGATGGAGATAATTATGAAAGTTACAAATATCCCAGAACTAGAAGAAATGATTCAACGAGTTAAAGCTGCTCAAATTAAATATGCCACCTACACCCAAGAACAAGTAGATATTATCTTCAAAAAAGCCGCCTTAGCAGCAAACGCCCAGCGAATTCCCCTAGCAAAAATGGCTGTTTCCGAAACTGGCATGGGAGTTATCGAAGATAAAGTAATTAAAAATCACTTTGCGTCAGAATATATATATAATAAATACAAACATGAAAAAACCTGTGGTCTCATCGAAGAGGACAAATCTTTTGGCATTCAAAAAATTGCCGAACCGATGGGAATTCTAGCTGGTATTGTTCCCACAACTAATCCAACTTCCACCGCAATTTTTAAAGCATTACTAGCGTTAAAAACTCGTAACGGAATTATTTTTTCACCTCATCCGCGAGCAAAAAATTCCACCATAGAAGCGGCAAAAATTGTTTTAAAAGCCGCCGTAGAAGCTGGTGCACCTGAAGATATTATCGGTTGGATTGATGAGCCTACAGTACCGCTTTCTCAAGCTTTAATGCAGCATTCGGATATTAAATTAATTTTAGCTACTGGCGGGCCGGGAATGGTAAAAGCAGCCTATTCATCCGGACATCCATCTCTTGGTGTGGGAGCCGGTAACACCCCCGCAGTAATTGATGAAACTGCACATATTAAAATGGCAGTTAGCTCAATTTTAATGAGTAAAACCTTTGATAATGGTATGATTTGCGCTTCTGAGCAATCTGTAATAGTTGTTAAGGAAGTTTACGAAACAGTTAAAAAAGAATTTATCGATCGCGGTGCTTATTTTCTGACAACAGCAGAAAGGGAAAAACTAGGCGAAAAAATTCTGATTAATGGGCGTTTAAATGCCGATATAGTTGGGCAATCTGTAGAAAATTTAGCAAAACTAGCAAATATTACCATTCCACCTAACACCAGAGTTTTAATAGGTGAAGTTACAGAAATTACTGTTAACGAACCTTATGCTTATGAAAAACTATCGCCGATTTTAGCAATGTATCGTGCAGATAATTTCCAAGAAGCTGTCGAAAAAGCCGAGAAACTAGTAATTTTTGGCGGACATGGACATACTTCTGTTCTCTACACTTCACCAGAAAATAACGATCGCATTAAATATTATGAATCCCAAGTAGAAACCGCTCGCGTTTTAATTAATACTCCTTCATCTCAAGGCGCGATCGGCGACCTTTATAACTTCCGTCTCGATCCATCTTTAACCCTTGGTTGTGGTAGTTGGGGCGACAATTCTGTATCAGCGAACGTCGGTCCGCATCACCTATTAAACATTAAAACCGTAACCGAACGACGGGAAAATATGCTCTGGTTCCGGCTCCCTCCCAAAGTATATTTTAAATACGGTTGTTTACCCATAGCTTTACGGGATTTAACCGGAAAAAAACGGGCATTTATCGTCACCGACAAACCCTTATTTGATTTAGGTGTCACCGATAAATTAACAACCATTTTGGATGCAATGGGAATTAAACATCAAATCTTCTTTGATGTGGAACCAGACCCCTCCTTAACAACAGTCAACAAAGGACTGGCACAAATCAACATTTTTAATCCAGATATTATCATCGCTATTGGTGGCGGTTCACCAATGGATGCCGCAAAAGTAATGTGGTTAATGTACGAACATCCAGAAATTGAATTTGAATGTTTGGCAATGCGATTTATGGATATTCGTAAGCGCGTTTATGAATTGCCACCTCTCGGTGCAAAAGCCATGATGGTAGCAATTCCTACCACATCTGGCACCGGTTCAGAAGTCACTCCCTTTGCGGTAGTAACTGATAATCGCACTGGCATCAAATATCCTTTAGCAGATTACGCATTAACACCAAATATCGCCATTGTAGACCCGGAATTAGTGCTGAATATGCCAAAAAAACTTACAGCTTATGGCGGCATTGATGCCCTGACCCATGCTTTAGAAGCTTATGTTTCTGTTTGCGCTTCCGAGTTTACTAATGGACAGGCTTTAGAAGCAATTCGCCTGCTGTTTAAATATTTACCGGCTGCTTATAAAGAAGGCGCAAAAAATCCCAAAGCCCGCGAAAAAGTTCACTATGCTGCAACGATGGCAGGTATGGCATTTGCTAACGCTTTTCTAGGCATTTGTCACTCGCTGGCACATAAATTGGGTTCTACTTTCCATATACCACACGGTTTAGCAAATGCGTTAATGATTAGCCATGTGATTCGCTACAATGCTACTGATGTACCTTTTAAACAAGCTATTTTCCCACAATACAAATATCCTAATGCTAAATGGCGTTATGCTCAGATTGCTAATTATCTGCAATTAGGCGGCAATACGGATGAGGAAAAAGTCGAAAAACTGATTGCAGCGATCGAACATCTGAAACGGGAAATAGATATTCCCTTGACAATTAAAGAAGTTCTTTCTGAAGATGATCAAGCTTTCTACGCAGAAGTAGAAAATATGGCAGATAAAGCCTTTGATGATCAATGCACCGGCGCAAACCCTCGTTATCCATTAATTAGTGATTTGAAGGCACTGTATATCCTTGCTTATCATGGTTGTCGGATGGCTACTGATTTATCCAATCAAAATAGTAATTTAACTAAGGATAATGGTGTTCACATTTCTTTACCTGAACTTGTCCATTCATAATTAAAAAATAGGTGGAGTTAACTCCACCACTAAGATTTAGACAGGCGATCGCATAGCCTCAAATGTATATCAAAAATGATGGTGATATTTTTGATTATGTTACTTAATCTATAGGCTATTTTCCTAGTGATGGATATATTTGCAGCTTGTTATTTATGCAAAATTATCTCATTTTCGTTATGTCTCTCAAGATGATTGCTCAGGAATTTTAACCAATAATTACTCAACCCAGGAATAGAATTATGGTTTCTACCTTGATTACACCAACAGTAAAAGCAATTACTGAAGAAATAAACACTTGCAGCGGAGTATGGCAAGGTTTTATTTCTGGTAACTGGAACCAAGAAATTGATGTGCGAGATTTTATTCAAAAAAATTACACTCTTTATTCAGGCAAGGAAACATTTTTATCCAGCCCTACTGATAGCACCATTAAACTTTGGAATTTGGTAGGTGAATTAATCAAAGAAGAACGCAAAAAAAGGTATTTTAGATACCGATACCAAAGTACCATCTAGTATCACTTCCCATGATGCCGGTTACATTGATAAAACCTTAGAAAAAATAGTTGGTTTGCAAACCGATAAACCCCTAAAACGATCCATCATGCCTTTTGGTGGTATTCGAGTAGTTAAAACTTCCCTAGAATCTTACGATTATCAACTCGATGCCCAAACAGAAGAGATATTTACTAAATATCGAAAAACTCACAACGATGGTGTTTTTGATGTCTATACCAGTGCCATGAAAAAAGCACGGCACACTGGCATTATCACTGGCTTACCTGATGCCTACGGACGAGGACGTATTATTGGAGATTATCGGCGAGTTGCTTTATATGGTACCGATCACTTAATTGCTGATAAAAAACAGCAATTACAATCTTTAGAACTCGATGAAATGATTGAGTTAGTTATACAACTACGCGAAGAAATTTCCGAACAAATTCGTGCTTTGAAAGAACTGCAAATCATGGCAGCTAGTTATGGCTTTGATATTAGTAAACCGGCAGCTAATGCTCAACAAGCAGTGCAGTGGACTTATTTTGCTTATTTGGGTGCGGTAAAAGAACAAAACGGCGCTGCTATGTCTTTAGGGCGGGTTTCTACCTTCTTAGATATCTATTTTGAACGGGATTTAAACCAAGGTATTCTCACTGAATCAGAAGCCCAAGAACTTATCGATCATTTTGTAATTAAACTGCGAATGGTGCGCTTTTTGCGGGCACCAGAATATAACCAGTTATTCTCTGGAGATCCTACTTGGGTAACAGAATGTATTGGCGGTTTAAGCGAAGATGGACGACCTTTAGTTACTAAAAATAGTTTCCGTTTCTTACAAACTCTTTATAATTTAGGTGCTGCACCAGAACCAAATTTAACCGTACTTTGGTCGAAAGATTTGCCGATTAATTTTAAACAATTCTGTGCTAAAGTATCCATAGATAGTAGTTCGATTCAGTATGAAAATGACGATTTAATGCGACCAGATTATGGCGACGACTACGGAATAGCCTGCTGTGTTTCTGTAATGAAAATTGGCAAACAAATGCAGTTTTTCGGCGCACGAGCTAATCTGGCCAAAGCTTTACTTTATGCTATTAATGGCGGTAAAGATGAAAAATCAGGAGAACAAATCGGCCCGGAATTAACACCAATTAGCTCAGAATATTTAGATTATGATGAGGTAATGGCGCAATTCGATCGACTTATGGATTGGCTGGCTAAATTGTACGTCAATACTTTAAATGTCATCCATTATATGCACGATAAATACTGCTACGAACGCATAGAAATGGCTTTGCATAACCGTGATGTTTATCGTACTCTTGCTTGTGGAATGGCCGGTTTATCTGTAGTAGCTGATTCTTTATCGGCTATTAAATACGCCAAAGTAAAAGTATTACGTTCTCCTAATGGGTTAGCAGTAGATTATCAAATTAAGGGAGATTATCCTAAGTTTGGTAACAATGATAATCGGGTAGATGAAATTGCTGTTAATATTGTCCAGAATTTTATGAATAAATTGCGCCAGCAAAAAACCTACCGCAATGCAGTTCCTACCCAGTCTATTCTGACAATTACTTCTAATGTAGTTTACGGTAAAATGACAGGCAATACTCCAGATGGACGCAAATCTGGTGAACCATTTGCACCGGGAGCAAATCCCATGCATGGCAGGGATACTAAAGGCGCAATTGCTTCTATGGCTTCTGTTGCTAAACTTCCCTATAAACACGCTCAAGATGGCATTTCCTATACTTTTTCAATTGTACCAACAGCGTTAGGAAAAAATGAACAGGATAGGATAAATAATCTGTCGGGAATGTTAGATGCTTATTTCTATGAAGGTGGACATCATATTAATGTTAACATCTTCAACCGTGAAACCCTTATGGATGCAATGAATCATCCTGAAAATTATCCTCAGTTAACTATTCGGGTATCTGGATATGCGGTGAATTTTATTAAACTAAACCGTGAACAACAGTTAGATGTGATTAATCGCACTTTCCACGAACATATTTAGGAATTAGTAAATATTAGGGTGTTTAATACACCCTAATATTGCTTAATTTTTGTGAATTTTTGTATTTTGCAGGTAAACAATTATGTTGGAAAAAACTATTACTAAAATTATTGACTCTGCGATACTAAAAGCTGAATTGGTCAATTATCAACCACTTAAATATTTTATTCTGGCAATGATGGCGGGAGTTTATGTGGGTTTTGGTGTGATGTTGGTTTTGTCGATCGCTGCTCCTTTTTATGCTGCCGGTTCTCCCGCAGTTAAAGTTTTGATGGGTGCGGCTTTTGCTGTTGCTTTATCTTTGGTAATTTTTGCTGGTGCTGAATTGTTCACTGGCACTAATATGGTGATGACTATTGGTAGTTTATCCAAAAAAATTTCCTGGAAAAATACCTGGCAAGTCTGGGTTATGAGCTATTTAGGTAATTTAGTCGGTTCCTTATTATTAGCTTTAACATTATGGCAATCCGGGTTAATTACTAAATCTCCTTTTAAAGATTTTTTACTATCAATTTGTGAATATAAAATTAATACTCCCTTCACCGAATTATTATTGAGAGGAATCTTATGTAATATTTTGGTGTGTTTAGCTGTTTGGATTTGCTTTAAAATCAAAGAAGAAACCGCTAAATTATTACTAATATTTTGGTGTTTATTTGCCTTTGTTGGTTCCGGTTTTGAACACAGTATTGCTAACATGACTTTATTAGGCATGGGGGTTTTGATTCCCCACGAATCTTTAACTATTTCCTGGTTAGGTTACATAAAAAATTTAATTCCTGTTACTCTTGGTAATTTACTTGGTGGTGCGATATTTATTGGGGCTGCTTATTGGTATATTTCTAGTGCGCCCAAAACTTTATCTAATCCCTCTAATGTAACGAAAAATAATTTATTTGTAAAATTGTCAAAATTACACCGAATATCTCATTTACATTAATAAATTCAGAATAATAACTACAATGCCAAAATAGAATATATTATACAATAAACTTTTGCAAATATCAGGAGCAATACTATGCCAAAAACCATGAAAGCAGCAGTTGTGCATAAATTTGGGGAACCTTTGGTAATAGAAGAAGTGCCGGTTCCTCAACCAGAAGCAGGACAAGTTTTAATTAAGGTTGTGGCTAGTGGTGTTTGCCATACAGATTTACACGCGGCTGATGGAGATTGGCCAGTTAAGCCTAAATTACCTTTTATTCCTGGACATGAAGGGGTAGGGTATGTAACAGAAATTGGTGCAGGAGTTACTTTACTTAAAGAAGGCGATCGAGTAGGCGTTCCTTGGTTAAATAGTGCCTGCGGTTGCTGTTCCTATTGTATCACTGGCTGGGAAACTCTTTGTGGTTCCCAGAAAAACACCGGCTATTCTGTTAATGGTGGTTATGCTGAATATATTGTCGCCCCTGCCGCATTTGTCGGTCGTATTCCAGATAAGTTAAATTTTATTGATGCTGCACCGATTTTATGTGCTGGAGTTACTACCTATAAAGGACTAAAAGAAACTGATACTAAACCCGGTGATTGGGTGGTAATATCTGGAATTGGCGGATTAGGACATATTGCGGTTCAATATGCAAAAGCAATGGGTCTCCATGTGGTAGCGTTAGCCCGTAGTGATGAAAAATTAGAATTAGCTCGCCAATTGGGTGCAGAAATTACTGTTAATGTTACTAAAGAAGACCCTGAAACTGTTGTGCAAGAAAAAATTGGTGGTGCTCATGGTGCTTTAGTAACTGCTGTTTCTACTGAGGCTTTTCACCAATCTTTAGGTACTTTACGTCGTGGTGGTACTTGTTCATTAGTTGGTTTACCTCCTGGTGATTTTCTCACACCAATTTTTGAAGTAGTGGTAAAACGCTTAACTATTAGAGGATCTATTGTGGGAACTCGTCAAGATTTGCAAGAATGCTTAGAATTTGCTGCTGAAGGTAAGGTAAAACCTCATATTGAGGTTCAGCCTTTAGAGGCTATTAATGATGTATTTGCACGGCTAAAAAATGCTCAAATTAATGGGCGGGTTGTTTTACAATTTGAATAATTATCTATAATATATTTGCAAAAATTCGGGTAATTAGGAACAGTTTAAAATCTAGGGTGCGTCATCACCAAGATTTAAATTATATAATCAGGTGTTTATTCAGTATGACTGAAAAAGTCTGCCAGTGATTAACTAATTTCTTAGAGAAACCATCAATTTATGTTATGTTTTGTTAAGTAATCGGTGCAATTACTTACATATACTTAGATATCCAGAACTTAGAGCATTGTTAAAAAAATCTTAATTTTTTCATAGATCTCCTACCTTCCAGCGATGAAACCCCCTGATATAAAAAAATAGCTGTTTTAGAGAATTTCATCTATTAAATGATTAATTATTTTATGGCAATAGTGTGTCTTGCCATAGTTATATTTGTTAGTTATATTCACTAAATACATTTTTGCTACATTGGCATGGCAACCAATATCTATAATTTCATAATCAATGCAAAGATAATTTTTTGGTAAAATGTACTTAATCTAATTGTTAATTACTAATTTTATATACTAATGTTAGCTGTCT
>CAWUOF010000131.1:0-9269 GCA_963923765.1 uncultured bacterium
TTTGTCAATATTATATCTTATCGAATAACCCGCCCCTACAATGTTGATAATGTTGGCAATTAAACAATTTCTGTAGGGTTATACCAAAAATTATGATAAAAAACGATAGGATAAATAAACCCGCCCCTGTCTTATCGAATATTTAAAAATGGGAAAAATCCTTGCCTGATAATTGTAGGTGATGTGGGGGCGGGTTTATGATGGTTATTTGTCAATATTATATCTTATCGAATAACCCGCCCCTACAATAATTGTTGATAATGTTTTTAGGGTTTTAAAGGCGGTTTATAAAAATAGTCGATCGCCCCTAAAAATAAATTGTAGAAAAAGACGATGAGCCAGAAAAATTAAGGATAAACCCACAAAAAATAGCCACCGACTAAGCTCAGGGCAAGTTTTTGGCTAGGAATATATGGGTAATACTGGGAGCTTATAGTGGTAAACTGTCTTGAAGACTATACTCAAATTATCGCCAATATTAATAATAGAAATAGACGACTGTTTTATATCAAGTATCTCAAGGCTAAAAACCACATCCTGTCTTATATCTAGTTTGTCAACCCGTGAGAATTCCTCCTCTTTTTTCGGATAATTTTAAATTGATAATAGATAATCCTAAAATTATTAAAAATAATACTAAACCAATTGTACAAGCATAGCTCATTTCCAAATCTCTAAAGGCTTTTTCATAAAGATAATATACAATGGTTTTAGAACTATTTCTCGGACCACCTTCGGTCATAATATAAACTTCTTCAAATACTTTTGTAGCAGCGATCGAGGAAATTACTGCTACCAATATCAAATAAGGTTTCATCAGAGGTAAAGTTATATCCCAATGTTTACTTATCCCATCTGAGCCATCGATCGCCGCCGCTTCATACAGATCTGCTGGAATAGCTTGTAATCCTGCTAAATAAATTACCATATAATATCCTAACCCTTTCCAAATTGTTACCGCCATTACACTAAAAATAGCTAAATTTGGACTGGTTAACCAAGGAATACCTTCTTTAGCAGTTAACCCTATCATTTTTAACCATTGATTTAATAAACCATTTTCTGCATATAACCATTTCCAAGCAATACCAGCTACCACCATTGAAATTACCACAGGAGTATAATAAGCGGCTCTAAACCAACGCATTCCTTTTAACTTTTGATTCACTAAAATTGCTAATCCCAAGGGGGCAAAAACTAAAATAGGCACTACTCCGGCTAGATATAATAATGTATTGCGTAAGGTTAACCAAAAAATCTCATCTGTCCACAATTTGCGAAAATTTGCCCACCCAATCCACTGGGGATTTTGACTCAAGCCACTATAATCTGTAAAAGAAAGATAAAATGCTTGTAAAGATGGCAAAAAAACTGTTAAAGTCAGTAATACAAGGGCTGGCAACAGGAATAAATAGGGAGTAAGTTTTTCTTTATTTAGTTTCCCTTCTATAGGTGTGTGACTATTCATATATTTGTTTTTTTGTCAATAGTTATAACTTAAGTAATAAAATATACAGCATTTTGCATGATAACAACATATAAGCTAAATTTTACTACACTTATCAGACAATAATTTAAGGCTGGCGGTGTCTGTGTTTTATAAAGTGCTGTAATATATTACAGCATAAAAATAGTAAATTGCAGGTTAAAGCAATAGTAGAAAATATATGGAATTTCCCTTAGCAAGGCAAAAATTTTATAAAGAAATACATCAGGCTGATAATAAGATCAATTTAGCTAAAGCGGCTCTTTATATTGCTCAAGAAGAATATCCAGAGTTAGATATAAATCATTATCTACATATTTTGGATAAAATGGCTTTGGAAGTGGCAAGAATTTTGCCGATCGAACGTTATCCCCTGCGGGTAATTCAGGCTATTAATGAATATCTCTATAAGAATTTAGGTTTTGCTGGTAATAGTACAGATTATTATGACCCTCGGAATAGTTTTTTAAATGATGTTATCGATCGCCGTTTAGGAATTCCCATTACTTTATCTTTAGTTTACCTAGAAATTGCTAAACGTCTTGATTTTCCTATGGTGGGTATTGGAATGCCTGGTCATTTTTTAATACATCCAGATTTTCCCGATGCAGGTATTTATGTTGATGCATTTAATTTAGGTGAAATTTTATTTGCCCAAGACTGTCAAAATAGATTAGCACAAATTTACGGTCAATCAGTGCCAATTCCTCAATCTTTTTTAGAACCGGTAAATTCTAGGCGTTTTTTAGGGCGAATGTTGGCTAATCTAAAATTAATTTATCTGAATAGAGGGAATAAAGCCAAGGCTTTAGCCACTATAGACAGAATTTTGCTACTATTTCCTGGTTCACCATTAGAATTACGCGATCGAGGTCTTCTTTATTATCAATTAGGCTTATGGCCAGAAGCTAATCAAGATCTGAAAACCTATTTAATACGAGTTCCTGATGCCGAAGATGCCCTGGTAATTCGTCAAATTATAGAAAATTTAGATCTTGAATAATCAATTATATGAGGAAATATCAGAAATTTTCAGATTTTAATTAAACTTGCATAAAAGTAATAAGGGGCAAAGCCTCCATCGCCTTGCCCCATGAATCAAATATATTTAGTATCTTGTTAAGATATCAGCCACCAGCAACAGCCGGAACAATACTTATTTCATCCCCATCTTTCAGAGTTGTTTTAGTTCCTTCCAAAAAGCGGATATCTTCACTATTAACGTAGAAATTTAAAAATCTCCGAGGCTGACCGCTTTCATCACATAAACGGTTTTTAATACCAGGAAAATTTTGATCTAAAGTATCAAATAATTCAGCAAGATTGTTAATATTACATTCCAAAGTTGCTTGATTGTCAGTAAATTTTTGTAGGGCAGTAGGAATTAGAACTTTAACAGCCATAATTAGATTCGTAATTGAGCATTGAGTATGTTTAAGGGGAAGGTTTTTTAGATTATTTACATTACCCATTACCCCTTAACTTGGCAAAAAACTTAAACCAGAAATTCTTAAACGAGAACTTGTTGCCATTCCAGGCGATCGAGGGTTTGAGAACGCTCTAAAGCCCGTTCAAAACTATCTAGTTTTGGTTCAATAGTTAGAGGTTCACCGATATAACCTTGTACGGCTTCCTGAGTTTTTAACCCGTTACCGGTGATATATACTACAGTAGTTTCATCCGGATCTATTTTACCAGCTTCCACTAATTTTTTCAACACAGCAACGGTTGTACCGCCTGCGGTTTCGGTAAAAATACCTTCAGTTTCAGCTAAAAGTTTAATACCTTCAATAATTTCGGTATCGTTAACAGATTCAATTTCTCCACCAGTTTTGTGAGCTATATCTAAAGCGTAGATACCATCAGCCGGGTTGCCGATCGCGATAGATTTAGCGATAGTATTTGGTTTAACTGGTGTGACAAAATCTCGACCTTCTTTATAGGCTTGGGCAATGGGAGAACACCCTTCAGCTTGGGCACCACTAAAACGAACTGATTTTTCTTCTACTAAACCAACTTGAATAAATTCTTGGAAGCCTTTATAAATTTTAGTAAATAAAGAACCAGAGGCAAGGGGAGCAACAATGCGATCGGGAAGTTTCCAGCCTAATTGCTCTATAACTTCATAACCGAGAGTTTTAGAACCTTCTGAATAATAAGGACGCAGATTAATATTAACAAATCCCCAGCCATGAGTATTAGCAACTTCACAGCAAAGTCTATTTACTTGATCATAATTGCCATGAACAGCCATTACGGTAGGACTATAAATTAAAGTACCTAAAACTTTACCTGCTTCTAAGTCTGCGGGGATAAACACACAACAATCTAAACCAGCATAAGCAGCGATAGCGGCGGTAGAATTAGCTAAATTTCCTGTACTAGCACAAGATACTGTCGTAAAGCCTAATTCCCTAGCCCGGGTGAGAGCAACAGATACCACTCTATCTTTAAAGCTGAGAGTGGGCATATTAACAGCATCATTTTTAATATAAAGATTTTTTAAACCCAGGCGTCTAGCCAAACGTTGCGATCGCACTAGGGGGGTCATCCCAGTCCCGACATCAATAGGATTATTTGTAGTTACTGGTAAAAAAGGACGATAGCGCCAAATTGAATTAGGCCCAGCTTGGATACTTTCGCGGGTAACATGACGACGTAGCGCATCGTAATCATAGCTTACTTCTAATGGGCCAAAACAAAACTCGCAAACGTGGGTCGCTTTTAATTCGTATTCAGTCCCACATTCTTTACATTTAAGATTTTTGGCAGTGGATTGGGCTTGGCTTTTAGTCGCTACGGTCATCTTGTTTAGCTTCCTTGATGTCAGTCTACCAACGTTTTTTTGATAGTAACACAAGTTACAATCATCTGAAAATATATCCGATATAATTTGTCGGGTTTATTTTTGTAGTTATTTTTGTAGGCATTAAACCTAAAAATATTGAGCAAACAACAGGAAATAGAGAAAAGATATGATAAATTGATGATTTATGTAGGAAAATTGATTTTAATTTTTTTTCGGCAATTTTTCCAGTTGCCTGCTGCTTGCTCCCTAGTATCAAAAATCAGTTAAAAATTAGTTATGAAAAACCACCGATTTAGCCACCGCTAACAGGGGGAATGAGTACAACTTCATCACCGTGATGGAGAATGGCATCAGGATCGACGAATTGTAAATTAATGCCAAAACGGGTAAGCTGGCGCCAGCGATCGAGTTCGGGATGTGCCAAAATGAGGCGATCGCACACTTCCTCTACACGAGTACCAGCCGGAAACTGTAAAACTAACTCAGACACCTGATAAGCTTCTTGATAAGCAGCAAATAACTTAACTGTGATGGTAATTTCAGACATAAAACTAGATAAAATTATTACTTATTATCAAAAAAGCTGTGCTTTTATGAAAAAAACACAGCTTCTTAAACAATAATTTAACTATTAATTATCGCTATTATCTGCAACAATATTTTTTTGTTGGCGTTTGCGTTTTGCTGCCGCCAAAGCACCTAAAGCCATTGTACTACCCAAAATTGTAGCGGGTTCGGGAACTTCACCAGCAGGTATAACTTGCTGTTGACTACCGATCGTCATGTTATCAAAAGCAAAAACATCAGTTCCGGCAGCAGTGTTACCAAAAACCACCCGGTTAAATGATTCGCCGGAACCAGCTATTAAACCATAGAACAGTGCACCACCACCTTGACCGCCTATGGTATTAGCAATAGTTAGGGTTTGATTGAAACCAGTCAGAGTATTAAGCAAGTTTAGGGTTACTCGTCCGTTGAAGTCGCCTATATCAACACCGTAGAAACCAAAAGCAGCGACGGGGTTGGAAAAGTTGATGGCAAACTGACTAGAAGCATCCCAATATTTACTACCAGAAACACCATAGCGTCCAAAGCCATTAGTTCCACTAGGTACATTACCTATAAAACCGTCACCAGTTAAAGTAGCCACTCCAGCACTACCAAAATTAACTGCTAGTGGGCCACGTTGATTGGCAGCAAAGCCTTCAAAGGTTTCGGTTCCTACTCCGACCAGGCGAGACAAGAATTGATCGCGGGCGGCATTAGAATTGGGAGTAGCGGTTAGACGAGTAGTTTCCCCTCGTCCCAAATCTTCACCAAAGTACACTGAAAAAGCTTGGGCTGGTGCTTGTATTCCGCAGGTAGTACCTAAAGTGATCGCTGCTAGTATTGAGTGGGGCAAAAAATTTTGGGGTTTATTAGATGTAGACATACCCATAATTACTCCTGAAGGGCAAAGGCTAAGAGTGTATAAATTTGATAGGATTGCTTATCTGGGGCTGAAGTCGATAACTTGAATAAAATCTGATAAAAAATAAATATGGTTTTAAGGATTTGGCAAATAAAAAGTTTATTTAAAATATTATTTTATCTACTAAAACCTCACAATAATAATATATCCCATAAAAATAAATTTGGTGCGATCAATCGCCCGACATTAGTGCGTTAAATCACTCAAACAGCTAAATAATGATTATTATGATACTGATAATCCTTATCTAGCTTATATTTCAGCTTTTTTAAAGTTTTAGTAAAGTTTCTATAAACTTTTGCTAAATAACCAGAAATAAAAATTTAATATTAATCTTCGGTAAATATTTTGAGCTATACCTAAATTAATTGATAATATTTATCATTAAAAACACAGATAATATCTAGGATGCACTTAATAAATATTTTAGATGTGATATAGCTACAGTTGAATTATTCGGCAGGAGTTGACTGCGGGCTATTTTTAACTCGGCGAATTGGTAAATTAGCAATTAAAGCTGTCATGCGTTGATTACTTTCGAGGGCAACTTCCAGGCCATCGGCGTCAAGTTCCACGTAACGAGAAACGACTTCCAGAATTTCCTTACGCATAGATTCAACCATATCCGGGGTAAGAGCAGCGCGATCGTGAGCGATCACCAATTTCAGGCGACGCTTCACATCTTCGCGGCTACTACTAAGGCCACTTTTGGGAAATATTCTTTCCAGAAATTCGTTAATCATGAATGCACAGACCCTTTAACTGGGGAAATTGCATACTAATTGCGGGGGGAACCCAAAAATAAACGGCGAATGCGGGCAAAAAAGCCTTCTGAGCCAGCTTCCATATCCAGAAATTTCACCTTTTCACCTTCAAGGCGGCGGGCAATATTTTCAAATGCTTGAGCGGGTAGGGAAGGTTTATCGGCTAATACTAGAGGTTCGCCTCGGTTAGTAGAAACAATGACGCGCTCATCGTCGGGAATAACGCCTATCAGGGGAATAGCGAGAATTTCCTGTACGTCTTGAACTGACATCATATCATTTGCCCGCACCATAGCAGGTTTGATACGGTTAACGATGAGGTGAATGCGTTTAACGCTATTGGCTTCTAGTAAGCCAATGACGCGATCGGCATCGCGAACGGCAGCTATTTCGGGAGTTGTAACAATTAAAGCTTCTGATGCGGCGGCGATCGCATTTTGAAAGCCCATTTCTATACCTGCTGGACTGTCAATCAGAATGTAATCAAACTGTTGCATTAGCGAGGTAATTAATTGTTTCATCTGTTCTGGTTGTACCGCATCCTTGGTGCGATTTTGCGCCGCCGGCAATAGGGCCAAACGGGGTTGCCGCTTATCTTTTACCAAGGCTTGTTCTAGGCGGCATTCTCCAGCGAGAACTTCTACTGCCGTATAAACAATCCTATTTTCTAAACCTAGCAGCAAATCCAGATTTCGCAGGCCAAAGTCGGCATCAACGACGACAACTTTACGTTCCTTTGCGGCCAAAGCCATACCTAGATTAGCTGTAGTGGTGGTTTTACCCACGCCTCCTTTTCCGGAAGTGATGACTATGATGCGACTCATGACTGCGATCGAAAATTGGTCTTAGAAAAATCCATAGCCCTAGCAATGCGAATTCCTGCGGTTGTGACATAAGCCACTTCTGGATACACCTGAGCCGGAGGAGTTTCTGGCGATCGGGCTACATAATCTGCTATTCGTATTTGAGTTGGTTCCATCTGTAAAGCCATAATTACACATTGGGAATTACCAGCCGCACCAGCATGGACTACCCCGCGCAGACGCCCCCACACTAGAATATCGCCTGCTGCTATCACCGATCCGCCAGGATTCAAATCTCCCATAATTATTACCGTACCAGGATGGCGAATTTCTACTCCTGAGCGGACTGTTGTCTCTAAATATAGAGGTTCTGCTGGGCTAGACGACATCGAGGTTTTGGGATTTATAATGGGTTGAACAGTTTGTTGTTCTACCGAATACCCGGCTGTGGCTGCCGCTACTGCGGTTTGCCTACGGCTAGTAGCAACACTTTTTAGTTGCATTTTTGCTTGGGATAATGCTTCAGCGATCGCTTGTAGTTGACGTGCATCTAACAACCGTTCCCTTACAACCAAGGTTACTTCTGTATCTGGTTGCCAAAAGCGTTCCCCTGCATCTAGTCTTTGCTTTAACTGCTGCCAAATATCCGACCATTGACCACTGTTTGTTGTTTCCAATGGGAATAACAACAATAACCGCCCCGCTTCACTTTTGAAGCGGACTTGCCGTTCCAAATCTATTTCTGGTTTGGTTTCGGCAGCGATCGGCTCTGGAGAAGGGACTGAAGAATCAGAAGTCATGCAAAGCTTATTGATTTTATTATACTCTTAATTATTACCAATTGATAGTCTTTGGTAGATTGTTGCTAACGCATCCGCATCTCCGACATTTCCTGGAAATAACACTACAGGTAAATTCGGAAACTGGGGATGATCATCAGGAGTTTTTACTACTGAACAACCTGCTAAAATTTGGCCAAGTAATCTGGCTGTTCTTAAGGCTAAACCGGTACTTAAAACATCGTTAGAGGTTATTCCTCCTTTACTAATTAAAAATCCAATATCTGCTGGCAACCCGCCCACGATATCCATTAATAGTGCGGAAACGGCGACACCAAATTTTAACCTAGTTTGTACGTGATCAAAAACTAATTCTTTCCGACTTGTATAAACTACTGGGGTTTTCCCGGCTTGGTGGGCATTATGCACTTTTTCTAGGATATTCTTTAAAAGTTGATTACGTTGGGTTTCTGATTCATCGAGTAAATGGGAAACATCTATTTCGATGCCAATTACCCCTGCTTGTAATAGTAATTTTTCTAATTGTTCGGTGCTTTTTTTCACATGGGAACCGACTATTACTGCCCCTGGTTTTCCCGATCGCACATATTTAACCATTTCTTCAGCAGCTATTGGCTGGGGTGGTAAGTTAGCTAAGGCTGTTAAAATGCTGGCTGCACTGCGAAATAAAAATTTTTTACCTTGACTGGCGGCGGTGAGTAAGTCAGTAGCAAATTTATTTAAGTCGGCTTGGGTTTCTCCATCTACTACACAGCATTGATTATTTTTTAGCTGTAATAGTCTGTCTAAACTTCCTGATCGAATATCTTGTAGTAAAAATCTTTCTACTGCATTTGCTGTTATTTTACCTTGGGTTTTTTCTGCTACATAATCTGGTAAGTAGCTGTGATGGTAGCCAAACACTGAATCTTTGGCAAATTCGGTTTCGTGTACGGGGGTAGGAATATTATTAATAATTAAATAATGTATGCTATCCCTGGTAATTCTGCCCCCTTCAAAGAAAGCTGGTACTAGAAAATGGGCATCAAATGGGCCGACTTCTGCCGCTATTACGTCGGTTTCTACTGGGTAATGTCCCCGTAGTGTGGAGTCGGATCTACTAACTATGAGAAACTCTTGGATATTTTCGGCGGCGA
>CAWUOF010000132.1:0-9261 GCA_963923765.1 uncultured bacterium
AAATAATCCAGAAATTTCCCTTCCCCAGAATAAAATTAAAAATCTATGAATTTACCAGAAGAAAACGATCCACCATTGCAGATTAACATAGTCCCAATGATTGATGTTATTTTTGCAATTTTAACTTTTTTTATCTTTTCCAGTTTATTTTTAGTTCGTAACGAGGGAATTTCGGTTAATTTACCTCAAGCTGCCACAGCACAAATGCAGGGTCAAGCTGAGATTAATATTACCATCGATCGCCAAGGAAGAATAGCCGTAAATAAAGAATTTATCCCCTTAGAACAAATAGAAGTAAAAGTAGGTAAATTAATTTTACCAAAACAACAAATTACAGCGATAATCAATGCTGATACAGCAGTAAATCACGGCCAAGTAGTAGCATTAATGGATAAGTTGCGATCGATACCTGGGGTGAGAATAGCGATCGCAACTAGGAAAATTTAGGTTAACGACCAATACCTACATAACGGAAACCTACTTTTTGTAAAGCTTCGCGATCGAGGAAATTACGGCCATCTATCATAACAGGATGACTCATCAACTTAGCCATTTTTTCATAATTTAAATTTCGGAATTGTTCCCATTCTGTTACCAACAGCAAAGCATCACAACCATCTGCCAAGCGTTCCGCATCAGTTTCTACAATTACGCCACTAAAACCGTGACGAATACCAGTTTGGGAAACGATGGGGTCATAAGCTTTTACTTTCGTTCCCAGACGATTTAAACTTTCAATGATATTCAAAGAAGGGGCATCGCGCATATCATCAGTATCTGGTTTAAAAGTCAAACCGAGTAAACCGACAACTTTTCCTTTAAGTATCTTCAATTCATGTTGTAATTTTTCAATTACAATTAAGCGTTGATGTTCATTAACTTCCACAGCAGATTTCATCAACTTAGCATCATAGCCATAATCATTAGCTGTGTGAATTAAAGCCGAGACATCTTTAGGGAAACAAGACCCCCCCCAACCGATACCAGATTGCAAAAACTTATTACCAATACGAGAATCTAAACCAATACCTTTAGAAACTTGTAAAACATCCGCCCCAACGCGATCGCAAATATTAGCAACTTCATTAATAAAGCTAATTTTTGTGGCTAAAAACGCATTAGCAGCGTATTTAATCATCTCCGCCGAGTTTAGGTCAGTAATTACCACAGGCACAGGTGGTAAAGATTGATTTTCAGCATACTTACGCTGAATAATAGGAACATATAATTCCTGCATCATATCCAGGGCTTTTTGACTATTACTTCCCAACACAATGCGATCGGGGTTAAAAGTATCGTAAATAGCCGAACCTTCCCTTAAAAACTCCGGATTACTAACCACATCAAATTTAGCACCAATTAATTTAGCCGCTTCTTCTCCATTCGGGCTATTATCAGTTGATAAATTTTCTTGTCTTTCCGCAATGCCATCTAAAACAATCCTGCGTACCCAGTCACCGGACCCAATAGGAACAGTTGATTTATTAACAATAACTTTATAACCACTGTTAAGATTAGCCCCAATACCACGAGCAACTGCTTCTACATAGCGAGTATCGCTTTCTCCCGTAGGTAATGGCGGAGTACCTACCGCAATAAATAAAATATCACCATGAGCTACACCAGCACCTATATCAGAGGTAAATTCCAGATTACCTGTTTGGGAAGCTGATTGCATTATTTCCGACAGTCCCGGCTCAAAAATTGGTGACTGTCCTGCCTTCATTAACTTTACTTTTTCTTCATTATTATCAACACAAATTACATGATGACCGACATGAGCTAAACAAGCTCCTGTTACTAAACCAACATATCCAGTTCCAATAACACAAACACGCATTTTAAAAAATCTCCTGATTAGGCTTCTATTTGTGGGTGGCGAATAGGAAGGAAGAAATAAGCAGTAAAAAAATATACTACCAGCAATTATTTATCCTTCCGGTTTTTCCTATAACTGCAATTAATTTCCCTGTTTATTGTTCCTTAATAATTTGATAAGATGCAATTTCCAGCTTAAGAAGAAGTCATACGATCGCGAAAATCGTTAATTGTTAGTTTCAATCCCTCATCCAAAGACACAGTTGGTTCCCAATCTAACCATTTTTTAGCACGAGTAATATCTGGTTGTCTTTGTCGAGGATCATCCTGTGGGAGAGGTTTAAATATAATCTCAGCATCAGGATTAACCATTCCTTGAATTTTCTCTGCTAGTTGCAAAATTGTGTATTCACCAGGATTCCCCAAATTAATTGGCCCAGTGTGTTCCCCATTCATCAACCGCATTAAACCTTCTACAAGATCAGAAACATAACAAAAACTGCGGGTTTGGGAACCTTCCCCATAAACTGTAATAGGTATTCCCCGTAAAGCTTGGACGACAAAATTACTAACTACCCGACCATCATTTTCTAACATTCTTGGGCCATAGGTATTAAAAATCCGAGCCACGCGAATATCTACTTTATTTTGGCGGTGATAATCAAAAGCTAGGGTTTCAGCAACTCGTTTACCTTCATCATAACAACTACGCACCCCTATCATATTAACGTTACCCCGATAATCTTCTGTTTGGGGGTGAATGTCAGGATCTCCATAAACTTCTGAGGTAGAAGCTAACAGGAATCTAGCTTTTACCCGTTTCGCCAAACCCAGCATATTTAGGGTGCCGATGACATTAGTTTTAATGGTTTTAACGGGGTTATATTGATAGTGAACGGGAGAAGCAGGACAAGCGAGGTGATAAATTTGATCTACCTCTAAACGAATTGGTTCAGTTACATCGTGACGGATTAATTCAAAATAGGGATTATCCAGCCATTTGACAATATTGCGTTTATGTCCAGTATAAAAATTATCCAGACAAAGGACTTCATGGCCTTGTGCCATTAAGCGATCGATGAGATGGGAACCAATGAACCCAGCACCACCTGTTACTAAAATTCTCATAGTTTCTTAGTGTTTAGGTATTTTGCCAAAGCAAGATATTTCTATACTAATTTTCCAAAATCATGTTGCATATCCACTTCCCCTTTTTTGACCCTGATATCAGGAAAGTTGGAATTGTGCCTCTTGCAATTGTAAAAGACCCGTTGTTAACTTGTCTTGGCCTTAATTGGACTATGCCAAACAACCATAATATATATTTTAAACGGATATTTTTGCAATTAGGGAGATATTTCCATCAGAAAAAAGAGTTTTTTTCCTTAAGTTTAAGCTATTACCGACCAAGTGCTGGGGGTTAGGGCTATTTGGGGGCTAAGAGGATATAGAAAATGCAAATTAGGGAAATTGGTATAAGATATAACCTGCATTTACCAAATTAACTTGCAAATTAACAAAAAAGCGCCTGAAGTGTAGCTTCAAGACGCATAATTTATGAAATCTTTAACTTTCCAGAGGAATAATTAAAATTTTCAAGTTATTTTTTATTTATTCCTGATCAAGTCGTAACACAGCCATGAAAGCTTCTTGAGGCACATCTACAGTACCGATCGCCTTCATCCGCTTTTTACCTTTGGCTTGTTTTTGTAGTAATTTTTTCTTGCGGCTAATATCACCACCGTAGCATTTGGCTAACACATCTTTACGGAGGGCGGGAATATGTTCACTAGCAATAATACGACTACCGATCGAAGCTTGAATAGGCACTTTAAACTGATGGCGAGGAATTAACTCTTTCAGTTTTTCTGCCAAGCCCCGACCGACATTATAGGCTTTATCACGATGGACAATCATCGCTAAAGCATCTACTGGATCATTATTAATCAAAATATCCAACTTAACTAATGGGTTTTCGCGATACCCCAGTAAATGATATTCCATACTGGCATAACCCCGCGATCGAGACTTCATCTGATCAAAAAAGTCTGTAACAACCTCTGCCAAAGGCAACTCATAAATTAAAGTTGTCCGTCCTTGGGTAAGATATTTCATATCCTTAAATATTCCCCGTCGGTTTTGGCTCAACTCCATCAAAGCCCCGACAAAAGTTTCCGGCGTAATCATTTCCAACCGCACATAAGGTTCTTCAATTTTTTCGCGGTGATGGGGTTCGGGTAAATGACTAGGGTTATCTATTTCTATTACCTCTCCATCAGTGGTAGTTACTCGATAAACCACTGAAGGGGCTGTGACAATTAAATCTAGGTTATATTCCCTTTCTAACCTTTCTTGGACAATTTCACTATGTAACAAGCCCAAGAAACCGCACCGGAAACCAAACCCCATCGCACTAGATGTTTCTGGTTCATAGTGTAAAGCCGCATCATTCAGTTTTAGCTTATCCAAAGCTTCCCGCAATTCTGGAAATTGATCAGCATCAGTGGGGAATAAACCACAGAAAACCATCGGTTTAGCTTGGGCATATCCCGGCAAAGGTTCAGCCGCAGGAGTTTTGGCTAGAGTAATTGTATCCCCAACTCTTGCATCTTCCACTGTTTTGATGGCTGCTGCTAAATAGCCCACTTCTCCGGCATGGAGAGCATTAACTTGTACTTGTTTGGGAGAAAGTACGCCTAATTCATCAATTTCGTATTCTCTGCCACTAGCCATCAGGCGGACGCGATCGCCTTTTTTTACCGTTCCATCCATTACCCGAAAATAAACTATTACACCTCGGTAGCTGTCGTAATAGCTATCAAAAATTAAAGCCCTTAAAGGTTGATTAACTGTGTCTTGTGGTGGCGGTACTAAATGTACGATCGACTCCAGAATATCATCTATTCCTATGCCTTCTTTTGCCGACGCCAGTATCGCTCCGGAACAATCTAAGCCTATAATTTCTTCAATTTCACTTTTTACTCGTTCTGGTTCTGCCCCTGGTAAATCTATTTTATTTAAAACTGGGATAATTTCCAGATTATGATCTAAAGCTAGATAAACATTAGCTAATGTTTGTGCCTCTACACCTTGGGAAGCATCCACCACTAATAATGCACCTTCACAGGCTGCCAAACTCCGTGATACTTCATAGGAAAAGTCCACGTGGCCGGGAGTATCGATCAGATTTAGTACATACTCCTGGCCATCTTTGGCTTGATAGTTCATTCTAGCGGCTTGCAGCTTAATCGTGATGCCGCGTTCCCGCTCTAGTTCCATGTTATCTAGGAACTGTTCTTTCATTTGCCGAGATTCTACTGTACCTGTAGACTCTAATAGGCGATCGGCTAACGTTGATTTTCCGTGATCTATGTGGGCAATAATGGAAAAATTCCGAATTCGTGAGACGGGGGCATCAGTCATACTTGGGTGTTATTGATTAGAGAATTAAGCTCAGGCTGGAGATTTTCACCTGTTTACTAGACTATTATGCAATTTTTTGATTTTTCTCGATCGTCACTTATCCCTATTTTTTCCCAAAATTATTATATACTAGGGAACCAGCAACATTAATCTCAAAAAATTTGCTATTCCTGTTTTGTGGGTGTTAACCAGCATACATTAATACTCACAAATCCACAAACATATCAAAAATATATAGGTATTTTATCTAATTTTACTAGGGATAATTGCTAAATTTTTGCGAATGTTTACCTTAACCAGCCAAACCAGCAAACTTCATTACTCTGGACTTGCCCAGAGTATTTATCATCAAAAATTATTTTTTAGCGCCGACAGGCAAAACACAGGCAAAATCTCGACCAGGCAGATTTTTAATTTTTCCTTATTTATGCTATTATATATAATGTCTTTAATATCTTATAGTTCAATATCAATTATGTTTGTTTACTATTTTCTTTCTTCCCCCAAAACCATAAAAATATCGTTGCAGTTAGGATAAAATCTAAAATTATTATAGTTTTTCTTAACCTGATTAGATGTATATATTAGAATTTCTATCGAAGATCAGAAATCAACAACTACATTAAGGCTGATAAATATTAAATCTGGTCAATTATTGTAGTTATAATTTTCAGCAGAAATGACGTTTACAGTTAAGGACTGTCAGTTTATGAATGATAATACTTTTTCCTCTCGTCGGGGAACAGAAAAAACCGAAATTTCTATACACTTAGATGCGGAATTATTAGAACAGGTTAAACATTTAACCAATAATCCGAGCAAAGTAATAGAAACAGCTTTAAGACAATGGCTCAGAGGCTCTAAATATCGTGATGATGAGCTTACTCGCACTTTACCAGTTAATCCACCAGTACCACCTAGAGGCGAGTGGAATGATTAAAGGCGATCGAGCCAAGTATCTAATAATACATAAGGGTGCATCTCTTTGTAAAAACTGTTGCTGTGCTGTGAAAAGCCCTGCATAAACTATGAAGAAAAATTATAGATATTGACATAGTTAAAATACTGGTTTTCTGCAATAGAAGCACCCGATGTATATCTAATCCCAGAGGTATTGGCAAAGATTTGTACAAAAAATTTCCCAGTCTGAAGTGGAAAGCGATCAACTAAAATTCAGTAAGTCTTGATTATTAATCCTGCTTCTCGGCGTTGTATTATTGTGGAATGATACTTACATTGGTTGATGGTGCAATTATTGCTAAATAAAAAAAATTCGCATCTTAATTAAAATCATCCCTGTATTGTACAACGCCCGGATTAACTGCAAAAATAAATCAAAAAAATTGTAAATTTGACCAAATGCTTATTAAAATTGGCCACTTTTTTCTTCCTGTCATCACCCAGCGAAATAACGTTATAGTGGGGATATATAGGAGGGAAAGCTAATGAATTCTATTGGTGATTTCTCATGGTGTGCATCTGGAACTTCAGAGACATCTACAAATGACAAAAAATCAGGATTTTTACAAGGGCTTGGGGCAGAATTGGCATTTACTCAAAATTCATCAGGCCAGTATATATCTTTTTATTGGGAAAAAGCAGAATTATACGGGTTAAAACTAGAGCAACCTGTGGATAAAATAGAAGAGATTTTTAAACCAATCGCTATTGCACCCTATTTACAAAGGGTACAAAGAGTTTTAGAAAGTTTAATACCAGAAAGATTTATATATCCATTTTATTATCAAGAACAATATTTTATATTTGATTTAGTTGTTAGTCCAATTTTAGCCAAGCAATCTAAACTAAATCAAGTGTTAGTTATGGGACGGCAACTCAAATCAGAAACCGACGATATAGAAATTAAACCAGAAGAAATAAATAACAATATAACTTTACCTGGCTATTTAGATGTTCAACAAAAATTAATGCATAAAATTGTAGGAGTTATCCGGCGAACTTTACCACCTAATTCCGAATTATATCAAAAATTACTAACACAAATTGCTAGAAATATTCGGCGCACTTTAGACTTAGAAAATATTTGGCAACAAACAGTACAAGGATTTGGACAAGCATTAAGAGTTAGTCGCTGTTTAATTTGTCCTTATCAAACAGTCAAGCTGGACAACCCAAATAATGCTATTATGAAAGTTGTAGCAGAATATCGACAAGATTTGTATAGTTCTATGCTAGGAGTTGAACTAAGAGCAGTAACCGAAAAATATATAACTCAAGCATTAACAACTCAAGCACCAGTAATAGTAGAGAATTTACCGATAAATGAATGGGACTGTACTTCCCTAATAGCAGTAGCAACTTGTTATCAAAACGAGCCTAATGCCTTAATTATAATTCAAGAATGTGATAATAATTTCAATTCTAAACTAGATAAAAAAACGCGGCAATGGCATGATGCAGAACTAGAATTTATCCGAGAATTAGCCGAACAAGTAGGAACAGCGATCGCCCATGCTACCCTATATAAAGAACTAGAAAATGCTCGTCAACAAGCAGAAGCAGCCTCTCGTCTTAAAAGCGAATTTCTTGCCAATACATCCCATGAACTTCGTACACCCCTGAACGGAATGCTAGGATTTTTAAAATTAATTTTGGATGGTTTAGCAGATGACCCAGAAGAGCAAAAAGAATTTATAGAAGAAGCCCATCGTAGCGCCTTACATTTACTAAATCTCATCAATGATGTTTTAGACATAGCCAAAATCGAAGCAGGTAAAATGCAAATAGATATGGCTCCAGTCAAACTTAATGAATTACTCAGCGATGTAGAAGATTTAACCAGAGCGCAAATTCACCAGAAAAAATTAAATTTCCAAATTAACAAACCAGCGACTTACGATGAAATTATTTTATATGGTAATTATCAAAGACTCCTACAAGTATTATTAAACTTAGTAGGAAATGCCATTAAATTTACCCATGAAGGCGGCATTACCATTAGTACAGAAATTATCATAAGCAAAAAGAAAGTAATCTTTCAAAATCAGGAATTTCCTGGTATGGTGAGAATTCGTGTAGCCGATACAGGTATAGGAGTTTCGTTAGAAAAACAAGATAAACTATTTCAATCTTTTTCCCAAGTAGATGGCTCTCGCACCCGTCAATATGGAGGCACAGGTTTAGGATTAGCAATTTCCCAAAGATTAGTAGAAGCAATGGGAGGCGTGGTAAATTTCTTTAGCATGGGGGAAGGATTAGGCTCAACGGTAACTTTTACCTCTGTGTTAAAAGAAGAACCGGTGATGATTTTTAACACCCCATCACCCGAAGCTAATGCTGAGTCTAATTAGTTTATAGTTTATATATTAAATAGGAGCATAAGGCCTTGGGTATTGGGCATGGGGAAAGATAGAAAATAAAATATTTCCTAGTGTACTTTGTAGTTAAGTCAAAAAATATATATTCTATATATCAAATAAATCCAAAAATTGAGTATATATTACTGAAGCAATGGAAAAATTAAATATAATAAAATATAATGAAAAAATCATAATTAGAATAAGATATTTAAATGAAAAAAGCTAAAAATTTTACAAAAATCTTAATTTTTGTTTAAAATAAATAATATAGCTATAAAAGAGGAAAAAACATGATTCAGACAGCAAGCGCTCGTGACTTATTTCGTGCCGCCTACGAAAATCGTTATACATGGGATGAAAAATTCCCTGGTTATAGCGCCGATCTTTGCCTAAAGCAAGGTAATGAAATTTATACAGGCAAAATACAGATTAACCAAGATTTTAGTACAGAAATAACTGGCATAGAAAACCCAGAAGTAGAAAAAAGCATTGCCAATCAATTGCGAGATGTAATTACCCACAGAAAACGGGCAACATTTGAACAATCGCATGGAAAAAATACTTTTAATATAGGTAACAAAGATGAAAATGATGCGATCGAAATCCTAGTGACTGGAGATGCAATGGGGTCTAACTACAAAATTCGCGGTAAAGAAATTTGTCAAGTTAGCCGAGTAATAGGACAAATGGCCTTTGTTAT
>CAWUOF010000133.1:0-9257 GCA_963923765.1 uncultured bacterium
ATACTTATAGCCGAGGTCAAGAACCGGATAGGCGTTTAGTTGTGCGTTTGCGCTAATTTTTGATGATGGATAATGGATAATGGATAATGGATAATTGATAGTTGATAGTTCAATAATTTGATAGTTATTCATTATTTATTGTCTCATTATTCATTAATATCCATTATCAATTATCCATTATTAATTATCAATTATCAATTATCAATTATCAATTATCCATTAATTAATGTTAACCGGGCTAAGAAATATGCAACCAATTTATATTCCGCAATTACTAACTTTTCCAGAAAAAACTTATTCTGTTGATTTTAAAGAATATTTACCAGGTATTGATACATTAACTCCTATTCAAGGAATTTTATCTGTAACTCATCATGGAAATTATATAGAGGTTTCTACTGCTACTGAGGCTATTGTTACTTTATGTTGCCATCGCTGTTTGCAACAGTATAACCATCGGTTAAGTTTACAAAATTCAGAAATGATTTGGCTGGATGAAACAGCAAATAATCCGTTTACAGGCCCGTTGGAAAAGGAAACTGCTTTGGAAGATTTGATAGAAACACTGGCACCTAATGGATATTTTCAACCGGGGGAATGGCTGTATGAACAGTTGTGTTTGGCTTTGCCGCAAAGACAGTTGTGCGATCGCAAATGCCCAGGTATAAAGTTACAAAAACCAGAAACATCAACAGAACCTGTTATTGATAGTCGTTGGGCTTCTTTGGCGGCTCTACAAAATGGACTTAATGGGGAAAGTCTGCCAAAATCCCCTAACCATAAACCATCACAAGGTAAACACGATAAGAATAAGTAGTTGTTTTTAAGAAAGGTAATAAATATGAGTTTTTGAATATAAATGATGGATTTTTTTTAATGGAGAATACCCAAGAGATATTTTTAAGAGGGTTATTTCTGTTAAGCAAAAATGGCTGGGATGGTTTTTTTTGGTAATCAATTTTTAGTATAAAAGTTATGAGTTTTAATAGGGATTTTGAACTTCTGCTGAGGGCGCGTTATCCTTTGATTTATGTTCCTACGCGGGAGGAGGAAAGGCTGGAGTCGGTGATTGTGCAGGCTGCTAAGAGTAGTGGCGATCGGGCTGTTTATATTTGGGATTTTGTGGATGGCTATCAAGGAAATCCTAATGATGCTGGTTTTGGTCGTCGTAATCCTTTACAGGCTTTGGAGTTTGTGGAGAAGTTACCGGCTAGTGCGCCGGCTATTTTTATTTTGCGAGATTTCCACAGGTTTTTGGAGGATGTTGCTGTTTCGCGAAAGTTACGAAATCTAGGGAGAAACCTGAAGTCTCAACCTAAAAATATAGTTATTGTTTCTGTACAGTTAAATATTCCGGAAGATTTAAGTGATTTTGTTACGGTTTTGGAATTTCCTTTACCTGGGGCAGGTGAAATTAAGTCGGAAATAGAGCGTTTATTAGCCGCTACGGGTCAAAATTTGGAAGGGCGGATTTTAGATGAAATAGTTAGGGATTGTCAGGGTTTGTCTATTGAGCGGATTCGTCGTGTTTTGGCTAAGGCGATCGCTATTCATGGTGATTTGCAGGCTGATGATTTAGATTTAATTCTGGAGGAGAAGCGCCAAATTATTCGTCAAACTCAAATTTTAGATTTCTATCCAGCGAGGGAGAGGATTTCTGATATTGGGGGTTTGGATAATTTGAAGGATTGGTTGTTGCGGCGGGGGGGTGCTTTTTCTGAGCGGGCTAGACAGTATGGTTTACCGCATCCGCGCGGTTTGTTGTTGGTGGGGATTCAGGGTACGGGTAAGTCTTTGACGGCTAAGGCGATCGCTCACCATTGGCATTTGCCTTTGTTGCGTTTGGATGTGGGGCGTTTGTTTGGTGGTTTGGTGGGTGAGTCGGAGTCGCGGACTAGGCAAATGATTCAGTTGGCGGAGGCTTTGGCTCCTTGTGTTCTTTGGATTGATGAGATTGATAAGGCTTTTGGTGGGTATGATGGGAGGGGGGACGCGGGTACTACTAGCCGGGTTTTTGGTACTTTTATTACTTGGTTAGCGGAAAAGTCTTCTCCAGTTTTTGTGGTGGCTACTGCTAATAATATTCAGGCTTTGCCGGCAGAGATGCTGCGTAAAGGGAGGTTTGATGAGGTGTTTTTTGTTGGTTTGCCTAGTCAGGAGGAGAGGCGATCTATTTTTTCGGTGCATTTATCCAGATTACGCCCTCATACTCTGAAAAGTTATGATTTAGATAGGTTGGCTTATGAGACTCCTGATTTTTCTGGTGCGGAAATTGAGCAGGTTTTGATTGAGGCTATGCATATTGGTTTTAGTCAGAATCGAGATTTTTCTACTGATGATATTTTGGAGGCTGCTAGTCAAGTTGTGCCTTTGGCAAAGTCTGCAAGGGAACAGATTCAGTTTTTGCAGGATTGGGCTGCGGCTGGTAAGGCTCGTTTGGCTTCTAGGTATGGTTCTTTGGGTGGTCGTAGGTAGTTTTAGAGATAAGTTAATGGATAATGAATAATGGATAATGAATAATGAATAACTATCAAATTATCAATTATCAATTATCAATTGTCAATTATTAATTACTAATATTTGTGGTAATTAGGTGGGGGAAATAATTATGAGTTTATCTGGTGTTGCTAAGTTTTTTTTGGGGTTTTTGTTGGCGATCGCTATTCTTTTGGGTGGTGGAATTGCTGCGGCTCTTTATGTTGTTGCTAAGTTAACTTCTATTCCACCTCGACCAGTTTTTTCTAATGAGCAAACAGGGACGGATAAAAATAAGAATACTGCCACAACCGATAAAAAAATTTCTAACTCATCGACAGCTTCACCTAGTGCCAGTGCTTCTCCTAAAACTTCACCTACTGCCAGCCCTACACCCACAACCTCACCTAGTGCCAGCCCTTCTTCTAAAACTCTTGAACCTGGAGCTTATCGCGCTCGTGTGACTTGGCGTGAAGGTTTGGCTATGCGGGAGCGACCTAGTAATGAGGCTAGTGGGGTTGGTGGTCTTGATTATAATACTAAGGTTGTGGTTTTAGAAGAAAGTCCAGATAAGAAGTGGTTGCGGGTGCGGTTAGAAAATTCTACCCAACAAGGGTGGATTGTTAATGGTAATGTTGAAAAAATTTCTGAGAAAAATACTGAAAAAAATACTGAAAAAAATACTGAGAAAAATACTGAGAAAAATACTGAAAAAAATACTGATCAATCTAGTCAATAGTTAATCATATTTGATAATGGATAATTGATAGTTATCTATTGGGGAATGGAGAATATCCATTATCCCTGTTTTTTTATTTCGTTTAAGGTTCAAAAATATTCTATCAAAAAACTTTAATTATTACCGATTTTAATAATAGCAATGATTACCTGTTTATTTAATAAAATATGAGTATTGATATTTTCACTAAAAGTATTTTTTGAGGTTAAACTATATGAAAGATATGAGGTGTGAGTTATGGAAACTCTGGCTGATGTTTATGTTTTGGCCTTTTGGGAATTGCCTCTAAATATAGAGTTAGAAGCTATTAAAAAATTTGTGGCTGAAGGAAATTGGAAAAGACTTCCTAGCACAAAAATAGTACGATTAATAACAGTTGGATTAGCTGTAACGGTAACAAATATAGATAATCCAAGTTTGGCGCTGAAAAGAGGCGATCGAGGTGTAGATGTTACCAATTTGCAAAATCAATTAAAAGCTCAAGGTTGTTATAATGGACCGATTACCGGTTATTTTGGTTTTTTAACCGAGGAGGCTGTTAATAAATGTCCAGAAGTACTGGGGAATTTTCTCCCACCACCAGATGTAAGTATTTCCCGACAAGAGATTGATTCTGCTGAGTTATCTAATAATGGCGATCGCATTCTCAAACGCAAAGATTGGAACAAGTATGTATTGGAATTACAACAGGGTTTGAGTAGGGCTGGTTATTATAATGCACCGATGACGGGTTATTTTGGTTCCCATACTGAGGCAGCGGTAAAAATATATCAGCGCGATAATGGTTTGCAAGTAACGGGTATAGTCGATTTAACTACTCAAGATAATTTAATAGCTCAAGGGATAATTAGCCAACGTGCCAGTTTTCCCCAGTCAGAAACAAGTAATGCTGTTGTATTGATGCCGAATCAGAGTAATGATTTAGTTGCTGATTTGCAAAGGAAGTTAAAGTCTTTAGGATATTTGCGTTATGATGGTTCTTTGGGTTATTTTGGGTGGATGACACAGGAAGCCGTGACAAAATTTCAGGTTGATAATAATATATATCCCACCGATGGTATAGTGCGAGAAGATACTTTGTCAGCAATAAACAAAATGGTTTCTTCGGATTCCAGATATAATACTGGTGCTGTTTTTACTAAATTTGATTTACAAAGACGTTTAAAAGCAAAGGGTTTTAATCCCGGTCCGATCGATGGTGTAATTGGTCCACAAACCAGAAAAGCGATAACCCTTGCCCAGAATTACTATGGGTTAAGTGCTGATGATATTATCAATGGTAATTTTTAATTAAAGCCATCAAAAAGCGGAAGATTTACCATTCTTCCGCTTTGAAACTAGGATTAAACGGATAATTGATAATTGATAATTGATAATTTAATGATTTGATAGTTATTCATTATCCATTATCCATTATTCATTATCCATTGTCCATTGTCCATTATCTTAATTAATGCTGGGATTAACTTAAAGATTCTAAGTAATCGCGAACTTGGTTACGGCGTTTGGGTTGACGTAATTTTTGTAAGGCTTTGGCTTCTATTTGACGTACTCGTTCACGGGATAGATCTAGGGCACGACCGATTTCTGAGAGGGAGTAGGGATGACCATCGCCTAAGCCATATCGCATTTGAATAACATCACGTTCGCGAGATGTTAAATCTGCGAGGAGTTGTTGGAGGTCGCGATGTAGGGCTTCTCTGACTAGAAGTTCTTCTGGGGAGGCGTCGTCAGTTTCGAGTAAGTCGCCAAGTTCCGTGTCTTTTTCTTTGCCAACTTTAGTTTCTAGGGAAACGGAGCGAGGTACTCTTAATAAAACTTCCCGAATTTGGGGAGGAGTCATTTCTAACTCCTTGGCAATATCGTCGATGGTGGGGGTGCTGCCTTTTTCCTGGGAGATTTTACGTTGAGCTTTTTTAATTTTGTTAAGTTTTTCCGTGATATGAACCGGGAGGCGGATGGTGCGGCTTTGGGTAGCGATCGCCCGGGTGATGCCTTGACGAATCCACCAGTAGGCGTAGGTACTAAAACGATATCCTTTTGTGGGGTCGAACTTTTCTACTGCTCTTTCTAGGCCGAGAGTTCCTTCTTGGATGAGATCTAGTAGTTCTAATCCACGATTTTGATATTTTTTGGCTACTGATACAACCAGGCGGAGATTAGCCTTAATCATGTGTTCTTTTGAACGAATTCCCTGGGTTTGGATTTCTTCGAGTTCCTGTACAGTTAATTCGGCTATTTCTGCCCAGCGACGTTTGCCTTCTATTAAAAACTGTTTGAGTTCTGATACTATGACACCACCTTCGGCAGCCCAGCGTTCCCAGGAAGGGCGATGTCCTAATTGGGCGGTAAGGCGATCGCGAATTTCGATTAAGCGGACATATTTTTCGATCGATCCTTCTTCTTCTGTGGCTGCGGCATTGCGTTTTTCTAGTAAATGTATGTAACGCTGCACTTTTTGGGCTTCTGAAACTTCTTCATCTCGCCCTAGTAACCGAACTCTACCAATTTCCTGAAGATATAAACGAACCAGATCGGTAGTCCGACGGTTAGTAGAGATTTTGGCCAAATTTTGCATTTCTGCTGAAGAAGTTTCTATTTCTATTAACTCTTCTATTGGCTCTTCTACAGTATCATCGATATCATCCAGCAGGCTGCTAGATGGGTCAAACTGTTCGTCGTATTCTACTTCAGTGTCAAAAAAAGATTTTGCTAGCATAGGAATTGTCTGAGTTGCTCCCGGTGAATATAGGGCGCAGTCAGTTGGTGCTTATTGCTAGTATTCCCGAATTTTGGTGCGAGTAATACAGCACGGGCATTTTTCACTGACTACTAGACTGGTGTGGCTATAGTGTTTTACTCAAGCAGTTTTTAATTTTTTATACCTATCAATGGATTTACCTCGTAACAATTGGGACAAACGCTTAGAAATATCCCGTAAAATCACAGTTGCCAAAAACAGCAGTATTTACTACATGGCAGTTAGTATAGGAAAATCTCCGGGAAAATATTGTGACCTCTGTTGCCGGTTAAATTAATTGTTGTCACAGTGATATGTGATTTAGATTCCATGCCTGGTTAATCTACATCACCAATTAGGCTAATTCTGGATGATTTTAGGAGAAATTTGAATATTTTTATGATTAAATGGGACAAAAAAGGTAAGTCAGGGTCGATCGGCTCAAATACAGCATATAAACATTTAATTTGCACATAAAAAATATATAAAAATATAAAAAAGCTATCAAATATCATTTGATTTGACAGCTTAATTTTTTAGAAATATGCAATTTAAATATTTTTAAGTTTCAACTAATTTTTTTCCTATTGATAATTTTTTACTTTGTTTGTCTGTCCTCCCTACAAAATTCTTCTATGAACAGATATTTTAACAAATTTTTAAGAAAAACTGTGATATTCTGGCTTGACATCTCGCAGCATTAATGATTCTACCGCAGCTTGGGGGGTAATTTCACTGTTAAGCAAAAGATAAACTTGATAAGAAATTGGCACCAAAAAATTTTGTTCTTTGGCCAATTGCACTAAAACTTTAGTGGTGTTAACTCCTTCTGCTGTCCCCTGTAAATTGGTCAAAATTTCTGTCAGAGTTTTACCTTTCGCTAACTGATAACCTACTTGATAATTACGACTCAAAGGGCTATTGCAAGTGGCCAATAAATCCCCTAGTCCCGATAAACCATAAAAAGTTTCTGTTTGGGCACCCCAATGGGCGCCTATACGGATAATTTCTGTTAAACCACGAGTTAATAAAGCTGCTTTGGCATTAGTTCCCAATTGCAAGCCATCGCAAACTCCCGCAGCTATGGCCATAACATTTTTTAATGTGCCGCCTAATTCTACTCCCAAGGGGTCAGAATTGGTATAAACTCGAAAACTAGACGAGGAAAAAACTGATTGCACTACCTCAGCAGCAATATTAACATTACTAGCGACTACGGTAGCTGCTGGTAAGCCTTGTTGTATTTCTTCTGATAAATTCGGCCCTGATAAAACTACTACTGGATGGGCTGTAAATGATGTTTGCCAAATTTGGGAAGGGGTACAGGTAGTAGAAGGATCTAATCCTTTGGTGGCAGTTACTATAATACTGGCTGGTAAATGTAAAGATTGCAGTTGGGAAACTACCGATCGAACTCCCTGCATAGATACTGACGAGACTAATATATCAGCATCTTTCACAACTTCTTTTAAAGTTTCGCTGCTACTTCGTGACCATAAATTTACTTTATGGCCATTTCTTGTGGCTATGCTGGCCAGGGCTTTTCCCCATGCACCTGCTCCAATTATTGCTAATTTTTTTTCTGGCATTAATTTTAATGTACTACTTTTCTTAATTAATTTTTTTACTATTTTGTGCGTGGATAATTTTTCATTAAGTTTCTTACCTCTTCTGCATGATAGGAACTACGGGTTAAAGGTGAGGAAACAACTTGTAAAAATCCGATCGACTCTCCGAATTTTCGCCAATTTTCAAATTGTTCTGGAGTAATAAAATTTTGTACTGGTAAATGTTTTTGGCTAGGTTGTAAATATTGTCCGATCGTCAAAATATCACAATCAACCCTACGCAGATCTACCATTACTTCCCTAATTTCTGCTTCAGTTTCTCCCAAACCTACCATAATTCCTGATTTTGTATAAATCCCAGGCGCTTTTTCTTTTGTTATTTTTAATAATTCTAATGTTCGTTGATAATTACCTTGGGGACGTACTCGCCGATATAAACTAGGCACTGTTTCTGTATTATGATTTAATACTTCTGGCTGGGCAGCCAAAATTATTTCTAATGCTTGCCAGTTCCCACAAAGATCGGGTATTAATACTTCTATAGTTGTATTGTCACAAATAGCGCGTATTTCTTCAATACACCTTACAAATTGAGATGCACCTCCATCGGGTAAATCATCACGGTTAACAGAGGTAATGACAACATGATTTAATTTTAACCGTTTAACTGCTTCTGCTAAACGATTTGGTTCTGTAGGATCTAAAGCTTTTGGTTTCTTTTCAAAATCTATATCACAATAAGGACAAGCACGGGTACAGGCTGGCCCCATAATTAAAAATGTGGCTGTACCAACGTTGAAACATTCACCAATGTTAGGACATGATGCTTCTTCACAAACTGTATTTAGGGATAGATCCTGGAGAATTTCTTTAACGTTGCCGATGCGTTGCCATTGGGGGGCTTTTACTCGTAACCATTCTGGTTTTAGTATCACCACTATTACCTCTTTATGTTGCTGGTTTAGATTGATAATATAAAGGAAAACGGGGAATATAGATAGAATGAAAATCTATATTATCTTTTTCATGTTTTTTCTAGTTATATGTTTATATGTTTTTTAACGCAAAGTAACGCAAAGTTTAACGGAAAGTAACGCAAAGGGTGACAGGAATTAGAATAGTTAATTTAGATTTTTTTTATATTATTAAATTGTTTTGGGCTAATTCCTGTTTGTTATTAATTTATCCAAGTTTGTACTACTTTACCTGGTATCTGTTGACCTAGCCAGGGGGTATTTGCCGATCGACTGGCAAGGGATGAGATATTGACTTCCCAGTTAAGTTGCGGGTCAAATAAGGTTAATTCTGCTGGATTTCCAGGGATAATCATAGCTGGTTTTTGTTTTAAACATTTGGCGGGTTGTGTACTGATTGCTTGCCAAAGATTTAAAGGTGATAATTTACCAGTGACTATTAAAGATTGCCATAGTAGGGGTAAAGCTATTTCTAAACCGATCGCCCCTGGTGGGGTTTCGCCAAAGGCTACGGTTTTTTCTTCGTAGGTGTAGGGGGAATGATCGATCGCCACTGCATCTATTATTCCTTCTCGAATACCTTGAATTAAGGCTTCTTGGTCTATGGGATTGCCTAGAGGCGGTTCTAGGCGTAAACTTGGTTCATAACTACCGATAGCTTCACTATTTAGGATTAAATGCATCCAAGTTGTACTGGCGGTAATGGGCAAGCCGCGACATTTGGCATTGGCTATCATTTCCACACTGCGATCGGTGGAAAC
>CAWUOF010000134.1:0-9242 GCA_963923765.1 uncultured bacterium
TATTAGCTGTCTTTTCCCGCCCGCCCATTTTAAAAATGGTTTTACTAATTTATTAGTCTTCACAGATGATTATCCTTACTAATTTTACTGGATAAACCAGATATATAATATTATATGATTACTGGATATTTATATTTATGATTTTTTAAGAAATTACCAATAAATTACAGCCCTACATAAATTTTTATTCAATAACTATTGAGCAAATAAATTAGAGGTTTTTATATTTATTTAAATTCAAAGTTATATCTATAATTATACTAGGTAATAGTTTTTAATTGATATATTAGTAATAATTATAAATTAAATTTTAAACAGTAATTTTAAACAGTGTGGAATATAAGCTAGAAAATTTTTACTACAGTTTTTTGGTGCTGCTTGCCAAAAATATTATTTATTGGGTTAAACTATCTGGGGGATATAGGATTTAAGTATGATATTAACAGGTAGCTGGGTTTTACATTTTTGAGCAGTTGTATTAAATTTGTATTAAATTACCAAATTATAAAACGGGTTTAAATACTGATGCTGTCCTAGAAAATGCTAAGTTTATTAATCGGAAAGGTATTATTGATGAACAGCGTTATTATTATTTGGCTTAGTGGGTTAAAAAAAGAGCAACTATGCTGAGAATTTGTGGGGTAATTCCTAATAAATTAGGTGGATAATCAAAAGACATCTATATAAATAGGGTAAAAGGGAATAGGGAACAGAGGTAAAAAATAGATAATTTTTGTAGGAGAATTGATTTTACTGTGAATTATGGTGGATGTATAAGGCATTAAATTATGCCCTATACCCTATACCCAAATTTTGAGATTTATAGCCTTATTTTTTGTATTTAGCCTTAGAATTAATAAATTTCATTTTTTCCCACCAACGATTTAGAGGATAACAAACAACGGGTGCCCAAAGACTGCTGAGGATAGCAGAAGATAAAGCTATTCTTTGATGATAATTCCAAATTTCGTCAGCAGGGCGCTGGGCTATGATATAAAATTGTATTGCTCTAATTGTTTCGCTTAATATTGCCATGCCAAAGACAATGAGAGCAATAGAGATAAAATCTTCCTGGACATAACGATGTTTTTGCAATTTTCCGGTTAAATACCCAACTATGCCTAAACTAATGGCATGGGTAGGGTCGGGAATAGTCATGGCGTCTTGTAATAATCCTACTGCTATTCCTGCGATCGCGCCTTGTTCAGCCGGACGTTTTACACTCCAAGCTACTACCCATATTAACATCCAATTAGGGCCGATTCCTAATAATTCCATTCCTGGAAGGCGAGTAGGCAAAATTAGCAAGCATAAGGTAATAGAAACAATAATTACCAAACAATTGAGAAAGTGACGATTTAGAGAATTCCAAAGAGAAGAATAATCAATCAAGGTTTTTGTCCTCCTGGCTTAGTCTCCTCAGATGATTTTGGGGCTTTTTCAGTTTCTATTGAGATATTTTCGTTAGGGGAAACTATCACCCATTCCAAATAACCTATGGGGGCTGATAGTTCGATAATAGCTTCTGGAGCCGGACTTTTATTTAAATTTACTGACTCTATGCGCCCAACGGGGAGACCAGAGGGGAATAATTGACTATATTTCGAGGTAGATACTACATCACCTTTTTTGACGTCAGGATCTTTATCAAAAAATTCCATTACGGCACGATTTGTTGACTGTCCGCGCATAAATCCCATCGATCGACTACGGCTAATCACAACACCTACACGACTACTAGAATCATTGATTAAAAGTACCTGGCTAGTGTTAGGAGTTACGCTATCAATCCGACCTACTAGACCACCTACACCTGTAACAATATAACCTGGTTTGATATCATCTTTACTACCTCGGCCAATAGTTACTTTTTGCCACCAATGATCGGTACTACGTCCGATAATTGGTGCTACAATTCCTTGTTTATAATTTTTAGTAACATATCCTGATAATTCTTTGAGTTTTTGATTTTCGTTTTCTAATTCTACTAATCTTTCTTGTAGTTCTTTGATACGAGCATTTACTAGCCACTCTTGCGGAGGTGGCTCAGTTTCTAAAGGACGGACTACGGATCTGTAGATTTCAAATATAGCTGCTCCTTGAGTTTGCCGGACTAGCCAAGCGGCACCCAAAGTTAAACTTACCAGCACCATTTGTAACCCGTGCCTATCCCACCAGCGACGCATAGTGTACATTACAATCTACAAAGCCTTTATGTATTGAGTTAATAATTTCAGTTTTTCTTTATTTCAGATGATTTTAACTGTCTTAGTAACAGTTTTTATCATTGTGAATTTGCACCCTATCGATCGTCTTGATTACAGACAAAATTTAGCCCTAAAATTATGGGTAAATTTCTTAGCAAACTAATAAGCTGCATGAGTAAAAAAATTTTTCCATGCAGCTTTTGGCTTTACATATTGCGAGAACGGCCACTGAATACCCGTTCTAATTGCTTGAAATTTTCTAACACTCGACCTGTCCCCAAGACTACGCAACTGAGAGGATCCGCAGCTACATGGGTAACTATACCAGTTTCGTGACTGATCAGGGTATCTAGTCCTTTCAATAGCGCTCCACCACCGGCTAACATAATACCTCGATCGATAATATCGGCTGCTAATTCTGGTGGAGTACGTTCTAAAGTACGTTTAACTGCTTCTACAATTACTAACAGAGGTTCGGCCATACTTTCTCGAATTTCTGGCCCTCTAATGGTGACAGTACGGGGCAATCCTGATAGCAGATGTAGTCCTCGCACTTCCATCATTGATTCTTCATCATCATGGGTAGGATAGGCGGAACCTAATTGAATTTTTATATCCTCAGCAGTTCTTTCTCCTATAACCAGATTATGAACCTTTTTCATATACTGGGTAATAGAATCTGTTAATTCATCTCCAGCTATACGTACTGATTCACTTAAAACTGTACCTTGCAGACTCAGAACAGCTACTTCTGTAGTACCACCGCCTATATCGATAATCATGTTACCTGTGGGCTCTGCTACTGGTAGCCCTGCTCCGATCGCTGCTGCTATAGGCTCATCTATTAAATATACATCCCTTGCACCGGCTTGAGATGCTGCTTCCATCACCGCCCGACGTTCTACTCCGGTAACACCACTAGGAATACCTATTACTATCCGAGGTGCAACTAAAGCTCTGCCTTCATGCACTCTACGGATAAAGTTTTTCAGCATTAACTCTGCAATATCAAAGTCTGCTATTACACCATCTCGCAGGGGGCGAAGAGCAATCACGTTTCCAGGGGTGCGGCCTAGCATTTTCTTCGCATCTTCTCCCACTGCCAGGGGTGTCTTTTCGTCTTTGTCAATAGCTACTACTGATGGCTCTTGTAAAACAATGCCTTTACCGGATACATAAACTAGGGTGTTAGCTGTACCAAGATCTATACCCATATCCCTTGACAGGGAAAAGCGACTGAAAAGACCCACGCGATTCTACGCCCCCAAATTCAAAATATGTTTTACTTAAATTTAACTCGACATTTTCCCTAGCCTTAAGGCATTAGGATGCTAAGAATTAATTCTTAGGTTTTCCTCTGGCTGGGATACGCCGGAAAATCAACTATCTTTTACAAGCAATTTTTAAATTAATTAACTGTTTAATATAACCTGTTAACTAATTTAACTTAGTTGACCCCACAGGACTTTATCTGCCGAGGCTTACTAGAATATTTAATCTAGTGGTTTTGTCTGCCCACAATCCATTGCTGTCTTAGGCTCAGGAATTATAGCATAATCATGCACTTCGTTATGGCAAGGGTCTAATTTTACCCATTTTTTGGGCACATATAACCGAAGTGGATTTTATTACGTTTTTTGCTTTTCGTCTAGTCAGAAAAACTAATATATTTCTCTGCTATCACTAGAAAATTAAAATTATCACTCGATTTATCAGCTTACAATTCCGGATAAATTTGCTGAATTTATGATATATCAGTCTATTATTTTTCAATTAAGAGTAAATTTTCTGGCATATTATTTTTTATATTACATATAATGCTTCGACGCGATCGCCCCTGTCCAGCAGCGATCGCTACTTTACCCCCTTATTACCTTCTTAGGCTATTTTAAGCTGGTGTCTTCTGTAATTCCGGTCTTTCTTCGGCAACAATTGCCCCTTCTACCGGACATACTTGTAAACAAATACCACAATCAATACAAGTTGTAAAATCAATCCAGTACCAATCAGTACCTTTACTATTTTTACCCGGCCCTTCGTGAATACAAGCAACGGGACAAGCATCTACACAATCAGCGACACCTTCACAAATATCAGTAACAATAGTATGCGCCATAATTTCCTCTGTTACATTTAATCCTTTCTGCTCGTTTGTGGCAATAGCACTTTAGAGCAATTTAGAGCAATGTTGATTTTACCATAGATTAATTTCTGGTTTTTATATAATCGATTAGTCAACGGCGGATTTATTTATATTATCGTTAGGTATGATAATTTATCCCCTAACCTGCTTATATATTATGATTGCGAGCGATCGCAACCAAATATTACTACCAGGTAAAAACTCCCTTACAACCTCGCTTTATTATCATTTTTTTACCAATATTTTCCTAAATCTCCAATTTTTAATTAGTGGTTAAATTGCATATTTTTTAGTTAATTTTGACCTCAAAACTTCTAATTTCCCAAGGCTTTATTTCTAATATTTCTCCTGCTATTTCTATTTTTCTTTCTAATATATCCACAGCCTGGAAAATCTTTAAATTTATATCGCTTTTTAAGCTTAATTTAGCTGGCTGGCCGTAACATTCATAACATCTCATTATCCACGACTGATTTTCTGCTGGCTTAAATGCCATTAATATTAGGTTATTTGGAGATAATTCTAAAAATTTTCCTGTGGGGGATAATCGAGGTTTTTCTGGGATAGATAATTCGGTTTTTGGGTAGGTAATTACTTGTAATGGTAAATTTAATTCATATCCTTTTTGCACTGTTTCTGCGGCTTGCCAAGTGTTTTTATGGGGATATATTGTATAGGTGAATTCGTGATAACCTTGGTCGGCTTCTGGGTCGGGCCAGTTTGGGCTTCTGAGTAGGGTTATCCGTAGTTGATTTGGTTTGGCATCGTAGCCATATTTACTATCGTTTAATATACTAATTCCATAGTCTTTTGCGCTTAAGTCTCCCCAGTTTAATGCTGGTACTTCCCATTTGGCTTTTTCCCTTGGTTCTGTTGGGTTTGTTGGTCGGTTAATTGCTCCGCATGGTATTTCATATACGGCTGTTTCTGCTGTGACAGTGACGGGAAATGCTGCTTTTAATAGTATATGTTTTTCTTGCCAGTTAATTTTTGTGGCTATTTTTAAGGTTGAGGCTGTGGTTTGTAATATGTAATCTTGGCTAATTTGGGATTTTCCTATTTGTTTTATTATTCTGATTCTCTGTTCTATTTCTCCTTGTTCTATCCATTCTATGCTTTTTAATGTGGGGCTTGGTAATGGGTTTTGTTCATAGTTTGGATCTATATTCCATCCATCCCAATATTGACCTTTATCTGTAAAGGCTTGTATTTGATTACATCCTTCTTTACTACTGATTTCTCTGTGGTTATTTTTATCGTAAATGCTGGTTAAATTTCCGGTTTTGCTGTCTATTTTTATCCGGAGGTTTTGATTTTCTAATATTGCATCTTTTGTGATAATACTTGACTTTTTAGCCCTAGTGGTGTAGGATTCTGCTCTAGTAGTGATATTATGGTTTTCTTTTGTATATTTTTTGCCGTCTGGCTGTTGAAGTGGCGTATTTTCGATAGTTTCCATCGCCTCCAGATGTAGCCAATACAGACAATATCCGATCGCTGGTATATTTTCAGCCAAAAATAATAGTTGATTTGCGGCGGAATTTTGAGAAATTATTTGAGAAATTATAGGTTGTTTTTGATAGTCGCTAATTTGCCATTTGTGACCTGACGGGGCTGGGGTAGGTAGATCAACGGCAACTACTTCGCTGCGTTGCCAGTTGAGGGGGTTAAATACTAGGACTGGTAAGCTGTTTTCTGGGGCAGGAGGTAGGTTAATTTGGGCGGCGATCGCCTTTAAACTTTTTTGTAATATTTCTGATGCTGTTTGTTGGGCTTCTTGCCAGTCTCGATCGGCATCTATATAAACTTCTCTGATGGAAGACCCAGGCAAAATATCATGGAATTGGTTAAATAATACTTTTTTCCAAGCTATTTCTAATTCCTCTTTTGGATAATAAATATCGCTATTAATAATATTAGCTAAAGTTGCAAATAATTCCGCTTGATATAATAATCCTTCGCATTTTCGGTTATACCGCTTTTGGTCGCCATGAGTTGTATAACAACCTCTATGTAATTCTAAATATAACTCATCATTCCAGATAGGAATTTGATATTCTTGATTTATTTCTAAAGTTTCTAAATCTCTTTTTATCCCATCTAAATAATTTTGGGCGCTACTATAACTTATTTCCGGTAAAAATAAGGATTTTTGCCATAATCTCCCTAATTCTAACATATCACGAGTCGGACCACCGCCATGATCTCCAACTCCAGGCAACCATAAAGCATCTTTTAATTTTGTTTGTGTTTCCCATTCCCAACAATATTTAGCCATTTTTACGGCTTCTATACCTTCTCCTATTAAGGCAGACATCAAACTAAATATTTTACTGCCATCGGGAGACTGCCACCAAAAAACGCCATAGGGAAATTTAGTAGTATCATTCCAACGTAATTTTTGGGTAACAAAATATTCTATGCCGCCTTGTTTTAGAATTTGTGGCAATTGCCAAGAAAAGCCAAAACTATCGGGAACCCACATTATAGTCATTAATTTACCAAATTTTTCTTTGATATAAAGTTGACCATATAAAATTTGTCTGACTAGAGATTCACCGGAAATTAAATTTAATTCGGGTTCTACCCATGTTCCTCCCACTATTTCCCAAACTCCGGCGGCAATTTGTTTTTTGATGTTGGTAAATAATTCTGGTTTGTTTATTTCTAGCCAAGCATAAATTGCTGGGGTGGAATGACAAAAAATTAATTCGGGAAAGTCTTTTTGTAAGTTTAAAACAGAAGTAAAGGTGTTTTTGACTACTTGCCAGGTTTCATTTACTGGCCATAACCATGCTAGGTCTAAGTGGGAGTGACCAAGTAAATGTATTTTATTGGTTGGTTTCGGAAATTTATCTACTAAGTTTTTTCCCAGGGATGTTAGGCAGATTTCAAATTTTTCTCTAGTATTAATTAAATTTAAGTCTATTTTTGATATTTCTGCTAGGAGTAAGTTTAGTTTTTCTGGCTGAAATGTGTTGATATAGCTTTGTAAAATTTCTAATTCGTCGGCGATAAAGCGTGGATCTGGGCAGGTGTTTTCTGTATAATTAGGAGTAATTTTTTCTTGAGAGTATATAGAAAGCGATCGCATTAAAGCCCCGGAGTCGTGACCTGGACTAACTAGCCGTAGGGCGATCGCTTTGCTATCTCCCGCTTTAACTGCTGGTAGTAATAGTGTTCGGGTAGAATAGTCAAATAAATCTCCCTGTTGTACTAATTCCCCATCTACAAAAATTTGGGCATCTTCTGCCCACCAAGTTAAGGCTATTCGCCAAGTTAATCCCTCTATAGGATAATTTTGTAATCTTTCGGGAACAATTAAATGCTGAGTTAACCATATTATTTGTTTACCAGCACCCCAGGATATATGATTTTTAGCGTTAAGTTGGGCAATAGGCCATTTTTGCCATTGTTCTACTTCTGTGGCTGTGGCGATCGCTAGATCTTCTTGGCAGTATCTCCAATGGGCAATAATGTCATCTTGACTCTGTTGCCGTAATTTTTCAATAAATGAAGTAATTATTTCGTTCATTATCTATGGGCGGAAATTGGGCATAGCGGATAGGGAATTAGAAATAGGCAAAAATTTTATCGGCGATGTTTAAGGTTTTCGTTAAAATTGGGTTACTGGTAAAATTTTAACCTGTGATGGGATAATTACCTGAACAATATAAATTATAAATCTATTCGGGGGGGGTCATAATTAGTTAATTTTAGGGGGACAATATTTAAAATTATAGAAAACCGTTGTTAGACCGTTGTTAGACTGTTGTTGCGCTTTAGCGCCCTTCTTGGGCTATGCCCAAAATTATAGATATTTGTGTAGTCAAAATATGGTTTTTTATTACAAATATAAAGCCGCACTTGATTAACTTTTTTAGTTTAATAATTATGATAGGGATTGGAGGTGTTTTGTTAAAATATCTGGTAACAGTATATATATGATGGGAATTCTGGTTTTAGGTGTTGTGGAATTTTTAGGCGCTAAAGCGCAACAACTACTTTTTAAGCGCACTCAGCGCAACAACTAATTTTTAAGCGCACTCAGCGCAACAACTAATTTTTAGGCGCACTCAGCGCAACAACTAATTTTTAGGCGCACTCAGCGCAACAACGAATTTTTAAGCGCACTCAGCGCAACAACGAATTTTTAAGCGCACTCAGCGCAACAACGAATGGCAACAATAGATTAGAAGATAATAACTTTAGGCGTTATTAATATGGCAATACCTTCCTTTACTCGTTATCAAAGTAGAATTCTGAATGGGATTTTTCGTAGCAGTCAAAAGTTAACGGAAAAAGGCGATCGCCTTTTTCGCCATATCAAAGTAGCCGTTACTTGGGGAATAGAAATACTGCTTTATCCTATTTATGCGTTTTTCCAGGTATCTTTATTAGTTAAACAAGAATTACAAGCAGCTAAAAATAAATCGGAAAAGCAATTACAGCCTAATGACGATCGAGAATATCCAAAATTACCTGCTGTTGATAAGGCGATCGATGAAGTTTTACAGTTAGCAGAAAATTTTTCTAGTCTTAATTTTTTACCCAGCCCTAAAATAACTACAAATTTACCCAGTACCGAAAAAAATACTAAAGAAATAACTATTAACGGTATAGCTACCCTACTAAATAACCGTAATTTAGTCTTAGTTACTAAAAATAATCAAATATTCGATATTTTTAACCATGACCAACAACAAAAAATACACCAGAAAATTTTTACAGAATTAGCTAATTATTGGCGGCAGCGAAAAAATTTAGCTGTTGACTTAGATGTTGCCAAGGAAAAATCTATAATACCGCCAATTAATCCTAATTTAACTCCAATAGATCGATCGACTGTGGATAAAGATATGATGGCTTTGCCTCTACGTCTTTTCTGGGAA